>CAZGWJ010000015.1:0-41860 GCA_964529445.1 uncultured bacterium | reverse complement strand
TACTGCCCGGGATGCCTGAAGGAAAAGACCCCCGGGGACACCGAAGCCTCGATCCGTTTCCTGGCCGACCTGGAGTGGCGGTATTTCGCCGAGATGCGCGACCATCTCCGGAAGATCGGGGTGAAGTATCCGCTCTCGGGAAGCAACTGGGCCCCCACCCTGGCCACGATCGCCTCGGACGCGAAGTTGGACCTCGTCATCAACAACAACTACTGGGACCATCCCCAGCTCTGGAAGATCGGGAACGACTGGTCGAGGGTCCTCTACGCTCCCTTCGACAACCTTTCCCAGATGAGGGTCCTCGGATCGAACTCGATCTTCTCGCTGGCCTACGGCCGGGTGAAGGACAAGCCCTACCTGGTGACCGAGTGGAACGACTGCTTCCCCAACGAGTGGCGCCTGGGCGGCGTTCCGATGGTGGCCGCCTACGCGGCCCTCCAGGGCTGGAGCGGCTTCTTGCAGTTCGATTTCGACCACAGCCCCGCCGGTTCCACGAGCCTGTCCAGTTTCACGCTCTCGAAGCTTCCGGACCACCTGGCGCATTGGGTCGTGGCGGCTCCGCTTTTCTTGCGGGGGGACGTGAAGACGGCCCCGGGCCAGGTGGTGGAGAACGTCACCGGGAAACAGCGCCTGTCGGTCCCGAGCTGGTCCCCTTTCCTGAAGGGGAAACCCTGGCTTCCCTACGTCACGCGTTACGCCAAGAGTTTCGATGATGCGAAACCCGCCGGGGCGCCGGATACAGCCGCCTTCGCGGGTTACTGGGACCCGGACGCCCAGACGGCGCGGAGCGAGACGGGTGAGCTTCTTCTCGACTCCAAGGCCGGATCCTTGCGGATCGAGACCGAAAGGATCCAGGGCGTGCAAGGAGCCGTGAAGGGGCAGCGTGTGGAATTTCCGGCCCTGAGCATCGACTTGAAGACCGGCTTTGCGTCGGCCTTCCTGGTCTCCGCGGACGGGGAGCCCCTGGCCTCCTCGAAGCGCATGTACCTGGTCAGCGTGGGCGCGGTGAAGCAGACCGGGACGAAGTACGGATCCGACCGCAAGCAGTTGGAGGAGGTCGGCGGATTGCCGGTCCTGGCGCAGGTCGTGGAGGGCACCGTCCTGATCAAGCGCTCCGGAGCCGTCGTGAAGCCGCTTTCGATCGGCGGCAAGGCCGGGAAGGCGCTCAAAACCTCGAAGACCCCCGGGGGGACCCTGGTCGATCTCGCCGAGGGCCGGACGTTCGTGTATGAAGTGACTGTATCGCGCTGAGACGCGATACAGTCATCCCGAGGAGCAGGCCCGATAGGGCCGTTTTGCGACGTGGGGATCCCAGTTCCCGCTTTTGGGCCTTTCTATTCACCCCCCGCCCCTCCTGCGAAAGCCCCGACCCAGAGCCCGTTCGGAACCGGCTCCTCCCAAGCGAAAGGGGGACCCTGGACGCTTCAAAGATCCCTGCGGTTCAACGGGAGATCCCTGTCACGACATGAATGCAGGAACCCACTGGGGAATGTGTGGAGCGGGCCGGCGTCCGACCGCCGTTCCGACAAGACGCAGGGGTGAGTATGGCGGCTTGAGCGGGAGGGGGCTAAAAAAGAAAGACTTTGACTGTTTTGAACCGCCGATGAAACAAGACGGTGCCCTCTCTGGTAGAATCCCCCGTTGTCCGACCAACCCCGAAAGGCCGCCATGCCCCTCGCCGACAGCACCATCCTCAGCGTGACGGCGGTCCTCGTGGCCCCGAAGGTCTCGGAGGCGCCGCCGAGGAGATCCTCCAAGGCTTTTCGCGAGACGCTGGGACCCCTCCTGGGGGAGCAGTTCTCGGGCCGCTGGCTGCAGGCCCAGAGCGGGCCGCGCCAGGAGGACGCCTTGAGCCCCTCGCCGGAACCGCTCCTTCTCCTGCACTCGGAGGACGCGCGCATGCGCCTGCAGGTGGACGAGCGGCTGGTGACCGTGTCCCTGGCGGCCCCCGGGGTGGCGAACACGCGTTCCCCCGAGAGCCGGGACATGCCGGCATTGGGCGAGGCCTGGGACGCCTTCTCGCAGGTTTGTTTCCTGACGGCCAACGTGTTGAAGGAGCAGTGCGGCACGCCGCTGATCCGAATCGGCGCGGTGTCGAAGGTGCGCTGGCAGAAGCCCGACAACCCGGTGGCTTTCCTTCAGCACCTCTTCTTCCAGCCCGGCGCCACCGGCGACATGCCGGAGGAGTTGAAGATCCATTTCCGTCACACCATCCAGCTGGGCAAGCTCACCGCCAACCGGTGGCTGTTCCTGTCGGCCGTGCCCGCCAGGCCCGAGCCCTATCTCGAACTGGTATTGGACGTGAACACGCCCGCCGACCGCACCCTCGACCTCAACGAGAACCAGGTGCGCTTGTTCCTGGCGAACCTGCGCAAGCATTGGACCGAGGTGGACGGGTTTTTGGAGTAGACCGGGCGGCGAGCGACCGTCTCCGGGACTGCACCGCGGGGACCGGGCACCCGGCGGGATGCCGGAATGTCCGCGGGGATTTCAGAAGGTCGTCTTGTAGATCATGGCCGTCTGGGTGGGGGACAGGCGGTTCTTGATGGAGGGCCGCAATTCGTTCTGCTTGGGTATGTGGAAACCCACCGGTTGGAAATACATCGGCAATTCCGTCAACAGCCACAACTCGTCCGGCAGGGCCATGTCCCGCTGGGACATCATGCGGTTGCGCGAATCCACGTCGCTCCACCGGTCCACGGCGTATTCGGCCAGGGCATGGCCCACGCCGCGCCCGCGGAAGAAGGGTTCGGTCGTGAGACCGGTGAGCTCCATGTAATCCTCGCGGGGCACCAGGGCCACGGTGCCCGCCAGAAGTCCCTCGATCTCGGCGATGAACCAGAAGGCCTGGCCCATGAAACCGGGGTCGATGCGCGCGAGCCCCAGGGCCGCCTCGATGAGGGGGAAGTCCTTGGGGTTTCCCTCCCGGAAGGTCAACCCGTGGTCCAGGGACCAGAGGAACGCGTCGTTCAGCCGGGCCCGGTAGATGAGCCCGCCGTTCTCGGTGGCGATGAGGCGCTCGTTCATCTTCTCGAGCTGGTTCCGCGTCGCCCAACGGGCGTCCCGGACCTCGTGGCGGTCGGTGGGGCCCAACCGGATCTCGGAAGTGGTGGCGTGGAAGACGTAGGTTTCCCAGGTCACGATCTCCTTGTTGTGGGTGATGTCGAGGGTGACGTGAAGGGCGAACTTCCTCAGCTGGACGTTCAGGCCGGTCTCCTCGCGGGCTTCGCGCAGGGCGCCGACCAGGAAATCCTCGCCGGGGTTGATGCCGCCCGAAGGCGCGCGGAAAAGGCCCGGGGGGTAGCTGTGCTTGGCCATGAGGGCGAAACGGTGGTCCGTTCCCTCGATGAAGAGAGTCACGTCATGGGCGCGGCGTTGCGCCACGGTCTTCTGGACGAGGTTCCAGCCCAGGTCCCCGAACTCCTGGGTCATCCACAGGTGATAGGGCTGGCCGTACTGACCCCGAATGAGCGGAAGTTGTTGCCGAGTGAACAAGCGTAGGTCTCCCTTGGGGAGGGATTCCGGCGTCAGAAAACGTCGAATCCGACGATCCGAACAAACAGACATTCATTCTATCAATCTTTTCATCCCAACGAACGCGAGATTTTGAAAGGGCCTAAAGGGGAGGATATTTGTCACGTGGCAAGGGTCCTTCAATACAAGGGTTTCCATCCGGAGTCTGATGCCGGGAAAAAGGAAGGTTTCGATGAAAGGCTTTGTCCGGGGTGGGCGATAATAGTCCGGGTCTTTCAGTTCGACGCCCGTGAAAGGCATTCGAGGGTCCCATGCTCAAGGAATACGTTCTGGCCAGCGACCGGATTGAACTGGGGATCATTCCCGAATTCGGATGCCATTGGACCTTCCTGAAGGTCCGGGTCCGGGGTTCCTGGCAGGATCTCCTCTATCCCGTGCCCCGATCCCCCTGGCCTGACCCGAAGAAGTGGGGTCGATACGGCAACTATCTCCTGGCGCCCTGGTCCAACCGGGTGAAGAAGGGCATCTTTCGTTTCCGGGGAAGGGAATACCGCCTGCGGATGAACATGCCCGACAAGACCGCCATCCATGGGGATGTGATGACGAGGCCCTGGAAGGTCCTTTCCGTCGACTCGAACGCCATCGAGGCCGAACTGGACAGCGTCCATTTCCCGGACTTCAACTTCCCCTTCCGCTTCCATTACCGCCTGTCCCTGCGGGTCGAGGATTCCAGGGTGACCGCCGGCGCCTGGGTGACCAACCGGGATGCGCAGGACGCACCCGCCGGCCTGGGCTTCCATCCCTATTTCAAGCGCCGCTTGACCTCCGCGGACGGGGATGTCGTCCTCGGTATCCCGGCCGAGAAGGTCTATCCGGCAAGACGATGCATTCCCCTCGCCCCTGCGGTTCCTGTGACGGGCCTTCGGGACCTGAGGGAGACCGCCCGTCTCGGCAAGCGCGGACTGGACGATTGCTACACCGACCGGGGTCCCGCGCCGGTCCGGTTCCTCTATCCCGGAAGCCGCGTTTCGGTCGAGATGCGGATGGACCCGGTCTTCAGCCACATCGTGGTGTATGCGCCGGACACCTGGCGCGGGTGGGGTCCCCCCAGGCCGTTCTTCTGCGTGGAGCCCGTGACGCACGCCAACGACGGTTTCAACCTCCTGGAGAGGGGTTGGGAGAAAACGGGCGTCAAGGTCCTGTCCCCGGGCGAGACCTGGGGCGGGTCGTTCGAAATGTCCATATCACAAGGATAATGGCCCGTTTGGCGGGAGTCGGCCAAGTTGAATAATGCCCCTTGCAGGAGTAATCTTCACCTATCCAAGATGTCAGGAGTGAAGCCATGAAAAGGATCCTTCTCGTTCTGCTCTGCCTTGGCCTGGTCCCTTCCGCGGTTCCTGCCGCCCCGGCAACGCCATCCTCGACGCCCGTCAAGACCAAGGCCTCGGTGAAGAAGCCGGTGGCCAAGAAGCCCGTTTCGTCCGCCAAGACACCCGTTGCCAAGACTCCCGTTGCGGCCAAGACACCCGTGGCCGGCGTGGAGAAGGAGGGGGCGAGAACTCCCGCGAAGGCCGATCCCAAGAGCGACGTGATTGTGCAGTCCCTGAAGGGGACGGTCGAGATGAAAGTCGCCGGGAAGGAACGCTGGGTCGCCGTGCGTGCGGGCGACGCGGTGCCTCCGGGATCGACCCTGCGGGCCGGCGCGGGCGCCCGGGCGCTCGTCTCGTTCCCGAACAAATCGGTCGTCTGGCTGAAGGAGAAGACCACCCTCGAGATCGCCGAACGGGTGTCCCTCATGACGCGCCTGAAGCTCCTGGCCGGGGCCGTGAAGATCAAGGTCCCCCATCTCAAGCGCAAGGAGAAGTTCGAGGTGGAATCCGGCGGCGTGGTGTGCGGCGTGCGCGGCACCGTGCTCACCATGGAACAGCCGGGGAACACGAAACCCGACGTGGACGTTCTGTTCGGCGAGGTGCGCGTGAACGTGCCGGACGTCAATGGCGCGGCGGACAAGTTCCGCTCCATCATGGTCACCCAGGGCAAGGGGTGGATCGGCGGCAAGCTCGGCCTCCTGCCTCCCGAGAGGGAGCGCATGGGCATCGAGGATTGGAGCCCCGGCATCCCCGAGGAGGCGCGTCTGGCGGCCATTCGCGAGGATGTGGCACGGCGGCTGTCCATGCGGCAGTACGCCCAACAGTCCCAGGACACCGAGGACGCGGTGGCCGCTTTCCGCGATTCGCAGAAGGAGGAGGATTTCGCCGCCGGTCGCACCATGACCGACGTGCACGGCAACCTCGTTCGCATCGACCAGCGTTTCTCCCGGCCTGCCCTCGACACCTGGGAGGTCGTCAACCTCGTCAAGCGCACCAACTACCGGTTCCGTCGGAGGAACATCGACTACAACGGCCCTCGCGGCGCCCGCCTCGACATCCTGCGCGCCAAGTTCGAGTTCAACATGCCGATGCCGCAGACCCTCAACGACATCCCGGCGTTCGTGGAGCGCATCGACCAGTTGAAGCTGGACCGGATCTACCTCGTGACGGGCAATTTCCAGGAGGACCGGGTGTTCACCATCGGGCTCTTCGGGGAGCGTCCCAGCCTGACCGAGCCGGGCGCCACCGACGAGATCGACATGGGCCTCTATGCAGGGACTCTTTCCTCCGACGTTGACGCCAGCGCGGGGTTGAAATGGCTGGGTCTCCAGATGGAGAAGGAGGGCATCGGTGCCTGGCGCGTGGAGGGTCTCTCCCACTTCCTGGAACCCGACGGGACCGTCGTGGCGGAGGCCCCGAAGGTCGAATGGGACGGGGCGCCCGGCGAGTTCTACCACGGGGAAGCCAAGAAATGGGCCGAGGTGAGTTACGTCACGGCGAACCAGCGCTACGAGTCCACCGGCAACGTGATGTGGCTGGTCAACGAGTCCTATTTCATCGACTCGAAGGGCGGGATCTGGACCATCGACAAGCTCCTGAACGGCGACATCACCCTGCGGACCTTCCTGGACGATATGGCCTTCGAGACGATCTATTACGCCAAGGCCGGGACGGCCGTGGGAGCGGGTGCCGAGATCCCTTCGCAGGCCGATGCCGCCTTCGTGAACCCGAACGGGGACAACATCGACCTCATCTTCACCCCGGACCTGCTGGTCGCCATCGTGAAGTCGCTGTTGAACGCCGCCACCGACGTCAAAGACGACACCAAGACGAACTAGCATGAGAGGGCCTCTCAAGATCCACCCCCAAGACCCCAAGGCCCCAAGAAAGCGAGGATCTGTGATTACGACAGGCACCCAGATGCAACGAATAGGGGTTTCCATGAACACCAAGGCCATCGTCGCCATCCTGCTGTTGACCCTGATGCCCGCCGCCGGTGCCCGGGCCGAGGGCAAATTCGACAGCTACCTCTTCCAGAACGCGGGGAAGATCCTGTCGGACCCCCCGGGGTTCCTGTACGAATTCCAGCGCAACATGGAGCACACCAGCCCCCTCCCGCCGGGGCGGCGCGCCATGATCAACTGGCATTTCCTGAGCGGGTTCCTCATCGTTCCCCTTCCTGACATCGCCACTACGGCCATCAACGGCACCCTGAAGGTGCGCCTTCATCCCGAAGGCCGACGGATTCCCGGTTTCCCCCAGGTGGACTTCACCTACGGGGCTTGGACCTCCCTCCTGGCGGGCATCGTCGAGGAGGAGCCCGACCCCTCCGACCCCGACGAGACCACCATCACGGACTTCAGCGTGCATGGCCATTATCTGGCCACGACCTTCGCCACCTCGGTGGAGCCCAAGGTGCGGCTCTTCTGGGGCTACAAGTACTCCTCCCTCACGTTCGACATGCGCCTCTCACAGGAGGAGGAGGTCATGGGACAGTTCGTGGATTCCCTCAAGAACGGGATGCGCGAGCACACGATCTCGGCCGGCATCGAACTGGCCACGAACGTCAACAAGCAGTGGGTCCTGCAATGGGATTACGGCATCGTGAACAAGGTGATCTCGGCAAGGGTCATGTGGCAGCACAAGATCTACGACTTCGGGTTCAACTTCTACCCGGAGGCCGTGTTCTTCCTCCAGCCGCAGATGAACATCCACGTTTACTTCTAAGGGCACGACCGTTCACCACCAGGGCCCTTCGGGCCCCACGAGAGCCCCTTCGGGGCTCCACCAAGGGAGGATTCAGGCATGAGAAAGATGGAAATGATCATGAAGAGCTTCGTGTCTTCGTGCCTTCGTGGTGGAGCCCTTCTGGCCTGCCTGGCGACGGCCGCGCAGGCGGTGCCGCTTTCCACCAAGGTCTGGTCGCCCTTCTTCGACATGAACGTCACCCAGGCCGCCTATTTCCCGGCGGGCGGGAGCGTTTTCGAGGGAGCCCAGGTGAACACGGCCCTGGGATGGAACGTGAAGCGCGGCGAGAAGGACAACATCCTGGCCCTCTACAACATGCGTTTCACGGGTGCGGGGTTCCAGTTCCCGGACACCCAGGAGTTCTCCTCGAAGGACCTGCTCCACCACTTCTCTCTGGAATACCGCTGGCAAACCGGGGAACGGTCGCGCCTACGGCCGGGCCTGGTGTACGGCACCGATTTCACGCGCACGGCCGCCGGCGAGATCTGGGGTACGGGTCTCTACGACAACCATTACTTCGGCGGGCAGGTCGCCTGGGACAAGTCCTTGCAGATGAAGGGGAAGGACGCCCTTTTCACGGCGCAATGGCTGATCCGGAGCGTGAAGTTCCCGAACTACACCGACCTCTTGAGGGAGTTCCAGGGCTCGGCCTCCAACGTGGAGCTGGCGGGGGGATTGAAGGACCAGCTGTTCAACGAGCTGGGCGTGCGCCTGGCCTGGAACCACATGGCCTATGGTTTGAAGGTCAACATGCTGGATTTCACCAACGAGAAGGTGGTGGAATCCAACGGCTCCTACGGGGCCACGAAACAGAAGGACTCCAACCTCGCCTTCACGATGGACTGGGAAGGGAAGGTCTGGATCTTCGACGCGATGCCGGGGTTCTCCTTCACGAGCCACGCCTCCAACCAGAACTTCCTGCTGTTCGAATCCATCACCGACCCTCTTCCCGAGTTCCGCGAGAACTACTACTCCTACGGCGAGCTGGAGTTCAACTTCCCGTTCATCGCGCCCATGAGCCGCACGTCCAAGTGGGCCTGGATCCTGGGGATGGATTACCGCTACCGCTCCTATTCCGATCGGCCGATCCGCAGCGCCGAGAACGTCTTCTTGGGCGAGGTCCAGCACAACGGGATGTTCACCCTGAACACGGGCTGGCGCAAGCGCATCAACGACATCTCGGCGTGGACCCTGATGTGGACCTTCGTCCACGCCAATTCGAACAACAAGTTCGAGCGCTACCTGCCGTACAACTACTACGGCAACAGCCTGTCGTTGGGATACCAACTCACGTACTAAATAATGGGTGTTCCCAACCTTTGCCCTCTCCCCTTGCGGGAGAGGGTAGGGTGAGGGGTGTCTTCCTTTCTTCGCCTTATTTTTGCGGAGTTCTCCCATGTGCGGACGGTTCGCCCAGTTCACCCCCCTTTCCCAGGCCGCGATGCGCTTCGAGGCCGTTCTCAAGGCCGATCTTCCGCCCCGCTATAACGTTTCACCCCAATCCGACGCGGCGGTCGTTCGCCTGGACCCGAAGAAGGTCATCCGGAAGATCGAACCCCTGACCTGGGGCTTGATGCCGGCTTGGATGGCCCGCAGGAAGGACGCTCACCCCCTCGTCAACGCCCGGGCCGAGACCCTGGCCGAGAAACCCTCCTTCAAGGAGGCCTTCGCGAAGAGGCGTTGCCTGATCCCCGTGGACGGGTTCTACGAATGGAAGAGGGAAGGCGAAGCCAAGATCCCCCATTACTTCTCGATGAAGGACCGGAGGATGTTCGCCCTGGCGGGGCTGTGGGATTCCTACGAGAAGGACAAGAAGCGGTTCGAGACCTTCGCCATCGTGACGACGGCCGCCAACCCCCTGATGGCGCCCGTCCATGACCGCATGCCGGTCATCGTCGATCGGGACGACATCCCGGTCTGGCTGGACCCGGGGTTGTCGGATTTCGAGGTGCTGAAGAGGTATCTGAGACCGTATGACGGGGAAGGACTGCAGGCGACGCCGGTTTCGACCTACGTGAGCAACTCCCAAAACGAAGGCCCCGACTGCATCCAGGCCGCAAACTGACATTCATATCACCACCAGTCCTTCGACTCGCTCCGCTCACTCAGGACCACCAGCGCCTTTCGGGCGCCACCATTTGGAGTCGATCAATGATTCTGCCAACGGGTGCAACCCGATAGGGACCTGGTGCCCCCGATAGGGGGTGGTGGTGTTTGGGGCCGTGCTGTTATCCTATCCCCATGCGAAATACCGACGTGCTCATCCTCGGGGCCGGCGCGTCCGGCCTCTTCTGCGCGGCCCAGGCCGCCGCACGGGGGCGCCAGGTCCTGGTTCTCGACCACTCCCCCTCCCCCGGCCGCAAGATCCTCGCCTCCGGCGGGGGTCGCTGCAACTTCACCAACATCCATGCCACGCCTGCGAACTTCCGTTCTTCCAATCCCCATTTCGTGAGGTCCGCCCTCTCGCGGTTCACCCCGCAGGATTTTCTCGCGCTCGTGAAGCAGCACGGCATCCCCTTCCACGAGAAGAAGGACGGGCAGATCTTCTGCGACCGAAGCGCCCGCGCCATCCTCGACCTGCTTCTCGCGGACGCGAAGGCGGCCGGAGCCCTCGTCGAATGCAATACCCAGGTGAAACAGGTGGAGCGGGAGGGGGCGGGTTTCGTCGCGAAGACCTCCCGCGGGGAGATCCGAGCCGGAAGGCTCGTGGTGGCCACCGGGGGGCTCTCCTTCCCGGAACTGGGCGCCTCGGACCTGGGGTATCGATTGGCGAAACGATTCGGTCTCGAGGTCGTGGCCCCGTCGCCCGCCCTGGTGGGGATGGCCTTCCCGGGGGCGGAGAAAAAGAGGTTCGAGGGTTTGGCCGGCATCCACCTGACGGTGGGGGTCTCCTGCGGTGCCTGGAACCGGGTGGACGACCTCATGATCACGCACAAGGGCCTGAGCGGCCCGGTCATCCTGAACGCCTCGCTGGCCTGGGAACCGGGCCGGGAGATCGTCATCAACTGGGTGCCTGAAAAGACCGTGGACCAGACCTTCGACCAGTTGAAAAAGGACAAACTGACGGGAGGGCGCGGTTCGTTCCGCGTCTTCCTGGAGAAGCGCATTCCCAAGCGCCTGGCGGATCGTCTCGCGTGGCACGCGGGGGCGAAGGGCGCCTGGAGGGAGTTGTCCGACGAGGCCTTGAAGACGCTGGCGAAAACCCTCCACGACGATCGCTTCATCCCGTCCGGTACCTTCGGTTACAAGGAGGCGGAAGTGACGCGCGGGGGGGTGGACACGCGGGAGATCTCCTCCAAGACGATGGAGTACGCGAAGGTCCCGGGGCTCTATTTCATCGGGGAAGTGCTGGACGTGACCGGGGAGCTGGGCGGGTTCAACCTGCAATGGGCCTGGTCCTCGGGTTGGGCGGCGGGTCAGGCGGTGTAACGGGCGTTTTGCTATCCATGGGGCGGAGAACAGGGACAGGAATGATTCCGCTTATGCGAGTTGGAAACACCCCGTCAAGCGGATGTCCCGCGATGAGGCGCCGACTTCCACGGTGAAAAGCCCCTTCTCGGCGACCCAGGCCTTCTTCTTCGCGTCGTAGAACGACAGGGCGCGTTCGTCCAGGATGAAGCTGAGCCGGCGGCTTTCGCCCGGTCTCAGGAAGACCTTCCGGAAGCCCTTCAACTCCCTCGTGGGCCTCTTCACCGAGGCCTTCGGATCCCCCACATAGACCTGCACCACCTCGGCGCCCGCCACGTCGCCCGTGTTCTTCACGGTCACGGACAGGCGGATCTTCCGGCCCTTGCGGACCCTACGGGGCAGGGACAGGCCCGAGTATTCGAAGCGGGCGTACGAGAGCCCGTGTCCGAAACAGAAGAGCGGTTCCGTGCCGCTCTGGTCGAACCCGCGATACCCCATGAAGAGGCCTTCCCCATAGATGACCTTGCGGCCGCCCGGGTAATAACGCATGGACGGGTTGTCCTTCAGGGACTGGGGGAATGTGACGGGCAGTTTGCCGGAAGGGTTCACTTCGCCGGTCAGAAGGGAAGCGATCGCCTCGCCCGCCTCCTGGCCCGCGTACCCCGTGAGCAGGATGGCCTGCACCTTGTCGGCCCAGGGCATGGCTACGGGGGCCCCGGCGTTGACGACGACGATGGTGCGCGGATTGGCGGCGGCCACGGCTTCGATGAGGCGGTCCTGTTCGCCCGTGAGTTCGATGTCCTTGCGGTCGTATTCCTCGGTCTCGTAGAGATCCGGGTATCCGGCCACGATGACGGCGGCATCCGAACGCGCGGCGAGGTCGGCGGCCCTCGCGATCTCGTCGGAGAAGGCGACCTTCGAGACGCGTCCGGAGGAGAAACGGACCTGGCTGTAGTTCAGGAACGGGGGATGCACGGTTTCGATGCGCAGGTCGTACCAGCGGCCGGCTTTCAGCGTGAGGCGGGTTTCGATCGTGCGCCAGGGATCCGCATCCTTCGTCGTGGGAAGGGTGGCGGTGCCGATGCGCTTGCCGGCGAGGGCCAGTTTCAGGCTTCCGGGCGCGCGCAGATGGAAGTGGAAGGTTCCGTCCCGGGGGACCTGGAATCTTCCGGTGTAGCGCAGGGAATAGCAGTCGGTGAGTTCCCCCAGGGGCAGGTTGCCCCAGCTCCAGAAGTCGATCTTCGGCTCCACGCGGGAGACCACGGGCTTCCCGCTGAAGGTGGCGTTGTTGAAATACTCGGCCCGGACGCCCGGTTTCCCTCCGTCGGCAAGCCGGAACAGCTCCTCCGGATGGGCCGGCGGCGTGACGAAGTTCTCGCATCCGCGCTCGAAGAGGATCTCGACGCCCTTCAGGCGTTTCTTCAAGGCGCTCAGGGGGTCGATGCGGTAGGGGCTGGGCACGTTGGAGGAACCGCCGCCCTCGGGGCACCGGTCCGCGTTGGGGCCCAAAACCGCCAAGGTACGGATCGTGCCGGGTTTGAGGGGCAGGGCCTCGGCCTCGTTTTTCAGGAGGACGATGGACTCCTCGGCCACCCGGCGCGAGAGGGCACGGTGCGACTTCGTGTTGGCCGCGAAGCGCCCTTTCCGGCGCTTCACGAGGGTCAGGACCACGCGCAGGACGTGGCGCGCGGCCTCGTCCACGATGCTTCCGTCCATCTGCCAGTTCTCGACCGCCATCTCCACGAGCTTCCCGAAATACAGGGGCGGACCCGGCATCTCCAGGTTCAGGCCGTTCTCGAGGGCCTCGCGCGTGCTGTGGGTGCCTCCCCAGTCGGAAAGGATCATGCCCCGGAAGCCCCATTCCTTCCGGAGAACCTGCCGCATCAGGAAGGGATTCTCGCTGGCGTAATGCCCGTTGAGACGGTTGTAGGAGGTCATGACGGTGGCCGGACGGGCTTCCTTCACGACGGCCTCGAAAGCGGGGAGGTAGATCTCGCGCAAGGTGCGCTCGTCCACGACCGATTCGCCGCGGCGCCGCTCGAACTCCTGGTTGTTGCAGGCGAAGTGCTTGACCGAGGCGCCCACGCCTCCGCCCTGGAGCCCCTTCACGTAGCCCACACCCAGGCGGCCGGAAAGGTGGGGGTCTTCCGAGAAGGTCTCGAAATTGCGTCCCCCGACCGGCACCCGCACCATGTTGATGCAGGGGCCGAGCAGGATGTCGCATCCGTAGTAGCGGGTCTCTTCGGCCATGACCGCGGCGGCCCGGCCCACGAGGGACGGGTCCCAGGAGGCCCCCATCGAGAAGCCGGAAGGGAACCAGGTGGCAGGGCCGAACCTGGGGCGTAGGAAGGCGTCGCAGGCGCGCACGCCGTGGGGGCCGTCGGTCATGACGAGGGACGGGATGCCGAGCCGGGGGATCTCGGCGGTGCGCCAGGAATCGCGGCCCGAGAGGAGGGAGATTTTCTCGACCAGGCTCATCTCCTTCAGGAGACGGGTGATTCTCTTCTCCAAGGCGGCATCGGGGCGGAAGTCCAAGGGTTCCTCCGGGGAAAAGGGGGGATTGAGCGGCCCCAAGAGTTATAGGTCAAGGAAGAACACTACACAAGGAGGCAAACGAGGAACCGTTCAGGGTGTCCGGGGTTCCCCTTTCGCTTGGGAGGAAAACTATGTGATAGGGATGGGTTATTCCACCAGCGCGATGGCCGTCGTTTCGCCCACGATGAATTCGGCTTCCGCTCCTGAAGCAAGGAGCGCGTCTATACGGGCGACCCGCTTCTGGATCTCCGGGTCGGCCGATCCGGTTTCGCCGTTTTCCGTGATGCTCACGTGGATCGGATGATGGGGGATCAAGCCCTTGAACTCCACCAGAAAGGCGAAATAATTGGTGGTCATCTGGTTCACGCCGGTCCGCAAGGACTCCTCGACGCTCCCCGCACCGGGCACGGTGAAGACCTCCTTGCCGACCACGCGACCCCTCAATCGCGCCCCGGTCCTGGCTTTTTCAAGCATTCCCCGGTTCCAGACCTCGTAGGGAGTCTTCAACTGTTGCCAGTAGGGATCGAAGCGGTTGTCGAGAAGGGAGTAGACGGCACTGAGCCCGATCGAGGCCAGGACCAGGATCCCGATGGCCTTGGGAAGGGAGAGGCCGGTCTTCGAAAGGAAGAAGGCGTTCCATTCCGCGCCCTGGTTCAGGTAGGGCATCATTCTCATTTCAACGGCGAATTGCATGAGCAGATAGAAGGTGAACGCCCAGGCCAGGATGATGAAAAGGACGGCGATGAGGTGCATGAACAGATAGAAGACGAAATGGTGGGGGACGACCATCTGTTGCGGGATCCCCGGCAGGCGAAGAAAGAGGGCCTGCCCCAGGGTGGCGTTGAAGCGCTGTCCGGGGTAGTAACTACGATTGTGAACGGTGAAAGGTCCGTACACGTGTTCCCGGATCCCCTTCTCCGGGCGGTCCGGGTCGACGTACAGCATTTTAGTTTGGGTCGTTCCGACCACCAGGGCCTTCTCGGCCTGGCCGATCGTCAGGTTGATCAGCAGGTTGAAGGAGAAGACGACCATGATCCCAGCGAACAGGAGCAGGACGGGCGAGAGCAGGACGGGCAGGAATTTCCTGTTCTTCACGGACCAAGAGAAGGCTTTCGTGTAATCCACCGGCAGGACCCACTTGGCCAGCTGCACGATCGCGACCATCGCGGCAAGGAAGACGGCCAGTTTGACAATTGGGTAGAAGTATTTGAGCAGGATGGCGGGCCTCCACATGGACGGGATGTTAAACATGATTGTAACCGAGGGATCTCCGGTTCTGTGGTTGAGCAGTTCCATTTACGCGTGTTGGCGAGCCACCCGCTTCTTGTCTTCGATCACCTGGAAACAATATCCCAAACCCTTGAGAATGCGGCTGATGGTCGCGTATTCCGGATTTCCTGTACCTGAAAGGGTCTTATAGAGACTCTGGCGGTTCAACTGGGTATTCTTTGCGAGTTTTCCCATCCCGCCTTCCGCTTCTGCGACATGACGAAGCATCTTCAGGATGATCCGGGGATCCTCGTCGGGGTCGCTGAGCGCCTCGTTCAGATAGACCTTCCGGAATTTGGGGTCGGCTTTCAATTGTTCGATGATGAACTCATCGTGGGTGCGCATCTTTCTCATTGCATCTCCTCTTCCGATTCACGCTTCAAGTTGATCGCCTTCTCGATGTCGGAACGTTGGGTCCGTTTGGTCCCGCCGATCAAGAGCAGGTAGATCATGCGGCCTGACCGGGTGACGTAGATGCGGTATCCCGGACCGTAAGGATCGATCAATTCCAGGACTCCTTCGCCAACGTTGTCGTGTACTCCGAAGTGGCCCAATTCAAGACGAAGGACGCGTTTCGTGACTTTCGTGGCGGCTTTGCTGTCCCGATCCTTCAGCGACTTCAACCAATCCTCGTAGGGCGAGGAACCGTCCCTCCGGCGGTAGGGAACGACTTCATAAGGCGGATTTCCATCCATCCGCTCCTCCTAAAGTGTCGCCCAAAGGCGACATTCTGTCAATCCCACTCTTTCGGGGCCCAGACTTGACCCGCAGGCCTTGCGGGTATACGCTTGTATACCTCATGAGCCCCATGCCCGTCAAGGTACGATCCATCCATAAACCCGGCTTGAAGACCCGCACTCGCCGGCCATTGGCGCTCGTCCGGATCCCCGGCGGGTTTCCCTCGCCCGCCGAGGATTATCTCGAGGGGTCCCTGGACCTCAACCGGCATCTTCTCAAGCATCCCGCCGCCACCTTCTATTTCCGCGTGACCGGTGACTCCATGAAGGACGCCGGCATCCATTCGGGCGACCTCCTCGTGGTGGACCGCTCGCTGGAAGCTACGGACGGTTCCGTCGTGGTGGCCGTGGTGGGAGGCGATTTCACCGTGAAGCGCCTGCGCGTGAAGGGGGGACGCGTCCGCCTGGTGGCCGAGAATCCCTCCCACCCGCCCCTGCCCGATCCCGGCGACTTCAAGGTGTGGGGCGTGGTGACCTTCTGCATCCACGGGGTCGGGCGGTGAGGGCAACCCTCATGCCAGAAAAGACAAATTCACAGCCAACGCGAAGTCGCGAAGCCGCGAAGTTTTTCCTTTCAAAGAGGCATGAAGGAGCCAACGATCGCGCCTTCGCGGTTGAGGTCGTCGCATGAACCATCCGCTGGTGGCTTTGGTCGACTGCAACAACTTCTACGTGTCTTGCGAGCGCGTTTTTTGTCCCCGGTTGGAGGGCAAACCGGTCGTGGTGCTCTCCAACAACGACGGCAACGCCGTGGCGCGCTCGGAGGAGGCCAAGCAACTCGGTGTCGGCATGGGTGAACCCGTCATGAACGTCCGCAAGCTGCTTTTCCGCGGCCTCGAGATCTTCTCCTCCAACTACGCCCTCTACGGCGACTTCTCGGCCCGCGTGGTGGAAGTCCTCCATTCCTTTTCCCCCGGTGTCGAGCCCTATTCCATCGACGAATGCTTCCTGGAAGTGCCGGTTCCTGCGGAGTCGGCGGCGCGCTGGGCCGTGGACCTGCGCCGCACGGCGGGCCGTTGGACGGGGATCCCCGTCACGGTCGGGATCGCGCCCACCAAGGCGCTGGCCAAGGTCGCCAACCGCATCGCCAAGAAAAGGCACCGCGACACGGGGGTGCTGGTGCTGACGGAGGCGGGGCGCATCGAGGAGGCCCTGCGGGGCCTCCCCGTGGGCGACGTGTGGGGCATCGGGCCTTCCTACGATCGCCAACTCACCGGGATGGGGATCCGGACGGCCTGGCACTTTCGCGAGACGCCCGACGAGTGGGTGGACCGTCTCATGGGAGTGGTGGGCTTGCGTCTCGCGAAGGAATTGAGGGGCGAACCCTGCCTCGACCTGGAGCAGGTGCGCGATCCCAAGAAGAACATCAACGTATCCCGTTCTTTCGGGCGTCCCGTGGACGCCCTTTCCGAGATGCGGGAAGCCGCAGCCACCTACGCGGCGCAGGCGGCGGTGAAACTGCGCGGGGAAAGGTCGGCGGCGGCGGGGCTCACGGTCTATCTCGCGACCGACCGTTTCCGCGACGAGCCGCAATATTCCAACGCCGCCACGGGGCGCCTGGCCCCCGCGACGGACGACAGCCGCCGGATCGTGGCCTGCGCCGTGCAAGGGGTGTCGGCGATCTTTCGGGAAGGGTACCGGTACAAGAAGGCGGGCGTGATGCTGCACGACCTGGTCTCCCGCGGCGAGGTGCAGGGGGAATTGTTCGCGTCCGGTGACGGGGAGGGGAGCGGGGAACTGATGGGGGCCCTGGACAGGGTGAACCGCCGCTTCGGGCGGGGCGCGCTTCGCTTCGCGGGCGAGGGGTTCAGGAAGGGATGGAGGACGCGCTTCTCGCGCCGCTCCCCGGGCTACACCACGCGCTGGTCCGACCTCCCGACTGCAACAGCATAAACAAACGGGTACCGCAGAGGCGCGGAGACGCAGAGGAAGAACGGAACGATTTTGGTTGTTGGAAAGGCGGCGTGACAAGCGGAGGGTTCAATCGGATATGGTTATGTTTGTAACCCAATAAGGCTGTTCTCTGCGACTCTGTGTCTCTGCGGTGAGCGTGTCCGTTAGATCTTCTCGGCGACGGCGAAGACGCGGGCGTGTTTCTCCGGCTCCGGCAGGGGAGCGCCCAGGTCCTCGACGAGGGCGAAATAGGCCTTCGGGAACCCCGCGGAACGGAGCAGCTGTTCCACGCGCGCCAGGTCGAAGGCGTGGTTCACCGTGGTGTGCACGAAGGATTCGGGTTTTCCCTCCGCATTCAGGAAATGCCCCTCCATGCGGATCACGGCCCGGCCCGTGACTTCGTCGAAGGAACCCTTGCCCACGTAGGCGATCCGGTCGGTGGATTGTCGCTCCATGCCGTCCCAGGCCGCAAGTCCCTTGCGGGTGTTCAGGTCGAAGAGGAAGAGGCCCGGTTTCAGGAGGTGGTTGTACACGGTCTTGAAGCAGGCCGCGAGGTCGGCCTCGGTCTCCAGGTGGTTCAGGACGTTGTAGGTGGCCGTGACGAGGGCGATCGGGGCGTTGACCTTGAAGGAGCGCAGGTCGGCCCGGTGGAAGACGGCCCGGCCGTCGGCGGCGTAGGCGGCCGTGTTGCGGCGCGCGAGGGTGAGCATGTCCTCGGAGAGATCCAGCCCCACCACCGACCACCCGGCCTGGAGGAACAACAGGGCCAGTTGCCCCGAACCGCATCCCAGGTCCAGCACCCGGGCGTCGTGCCGGTCAGCCGGATGGGAGGCGAAGAACTCCAGGATGCGCAGGCCCGATTCGCGGGCGTACTGGCTCCAATAGAGGTCGTAGGCCCGGGCGAAGGGGCCCTCGTAGGTGTTGATGATTGAATCCGCCATGGCTTCCTGACTAGAGTAGTTCCAGCATTAGGGACACGGACCCCTCTCCCTACCCTCTCCCGTAAACGGGAGAGGGAACAAGAATTCTCCCTCGCCCCCTTGGGGGAGAGGGCAGGGTGAGGGGGTGTTCCGGATGACGACATTATAGTCCCGGCGGTGGAAACGTGGCGGACAAGGCGTGGGAACGACAGGAGGAGCGCCTGCAAATGGTGGAGCGGCAGATCGCCGCACGGGGCGTGAAGGACGAACGGGTCCTTTCGGCCATGCGGCGCGTGCCTCGGCACCTCTTCGTGCCTGTCGAACGGACCCATGAGGCCTACGATGATTCCCCCCTTGCCATCGGAAGGGGCCAGACCGTCAGCCAACCCTATGTTGTGGCCTCGATGCTGGAGATCCTGGGCGTGAAGGCGGGGGAGAAGGTCCTGGAAGTGGGGTTCGGGAGCGGGTATTCGGCGGCCGTGACCTGCGAGGTGACGGGGGAAATCTGGTCGATCGAGCGGGACGGCGAACTGGCGCTCCAGGCGGAGCATCGATTGCGGGAGTTGGGATACGAACGGGTCCACGTGAAGGTGGGGGACGGGACGCTGGGGTGGCCGGAAGAGGCGCCCTTTGATGCCATCGGGGTGACCGCGGGAAGCCCTTCCGTTCCGAAGGCGCTGGTCTCACAGTTGAAGCCGGGCGGGAGGATGCTCATTCCCGTGGGAGGGCGGTGGGAACAGCGGCTGGTCCTGGTGCGATCGCAGGGAGGGGGGATCTTCACCGAGGAGGAGAAGTACGCGGTGCGGTTCGTTCCCTTGATCGGTGCGCAGGGGTGGTCTGACACGACTTGAAACATTATGAGCTTGCGCGGGTGCGGGTTTATCCTTCAAGCAGACCGTATATTTCCCATATGAACGCGTCTTTCCGCTATCATCCCCTGTCTTCGATTCCATTTTTCCAGGAGATGTTCTCGATGAAAAAGATCCTCCTTATTTGCTTCATCCTCCTTAACTCCGCTGGCGCGATCTTCGCGGCGGCTGCCAACCCGGGCAACGGGAACGGCGTGGGTCCTGGCAACGGGAACGGCGTGGGCCCCGGCAACGGGAACGGCAACATTCCCGACGGTCCTCCGACCTGGGCCAACGGCAATCCGCCGGCTTTCCCTACCGATACGCCGACCTTCACGCATACGTGGACGAACACGCATACGCCCACCTGGACATCGACGCCGACGGATACCTTCACACCCACGATCACGGACACGCCGACGGATACCTTCACGCCCACGATCACGAACACGCCGACCGACACTTTCACGCCCACCATCACGGACACCCCGACCGACACGGCCACTTCCACGCATACGGGAACTCCGACCGACACCTTCGCGGCGACCGACACGGGAACGCCCACGGACACGGCGACCTTCACGTGGACGCCCACTTCCACCTGGACCCCGACGAACACGGCCACTCCCACGCCCACTCCCGTCCTCAGCCACGTCTTCGAGGTCCTTCCGACCACGTCCACCCTTCCGGGAACGCAGGTGCATTGGGGCTACGAGATCTTCAACATGTCGCCCTGGGAGGCCCGGAACCTGACCTTCGAGTTTTCCATCCCGGCGGGCACCCGCTACGTGTCCACGCAGCTCAACACGGCCAAGGGGCAGATCACGAACTTCCGCATGGTCCAGGAACCGCCGCCGGGCGCCACTTCGGGCACGGTCGTCTTCGCGCTGGACAGCCTGCCGGGGTCCCCGACGACCCTCACGGCGCCTTTCGCGGCCGCCAGTTTCCTCCTGGAGAGCATCGGTGCGCCGATGGAAAGCCCCCTCTTCGCGGATGATTTCGAGGAGGCCGGCACCGCCGGCGCCACGATCGTAGGCGGCGCCTGCGACCGTTGGACCACGGATGCGAGGACCGTGCGACTCTACACGGTGGCCGATTACAACGGCGACCGCATGGCCCAGGCCCAGAGCGCGCTCTGGGAGCTTCCGGGCTTCCCGGCGCTTCCCTCCGACGCCCTGCGGACCGTCCGGACGTTCACGGGAACGACCGTGGCGGAATTCGACGCTAACCTGAGGAACCTGATCCACCAGAACGGCGTGGCGCTCGGCCGGGCGGACATCCAGTTCGACGGCGGGTTTTTCCGCGTGAGGGGCGGGTTCGACTTCTACCCCATCCCCACCAACCAGAATATCCGCGTCACCGTGGCCTATGATCCCCAGGCGGGTTGCATGACCGGTGAGATGGCGCCCTGGCGGGAGATGCCGCAAGGCTTCTGGAAATGCTCGTTCGAAGCGGGCTCGACGGCCGGTCCCTACTCGCTGACGGTCTGGAACAGCGCCGCCAACAAGCTGCCGCAGAACACCCTGCTTCTGGACGACGTGCGCGTCTATCCCGGCCTCATGGGACGGATGAGGATGACGGCCCCCTGGATGCCGGTGCCCGTCCGCTTGTGCGACGCGACGAAGCTGTGGGACGGGATCGAGGCGGTGAACAAGCCGCCCTGCGCCACGCCGACCGCCACCTCCACCCCGACCCCGGAAGTGCCGGTCCCCCTGGAGACGGTCGAGGTCCAGCTCACGCCCATCGAGAAGGAGACGCCGACGTCGACGCCCACGTCGGGGAGCACGACGGGTTCGGGTGCGGTCGTCGAGATCATCGAGTAATCGTTCCTTCCGGAGGAGGGGCGGCCCCGCAAGGAGCCGCCCCTTTTTTTACGTCCTCGAATGGCGTATCCTGGGATGATCCTGCGATGATTCTCCGGGGAACATGATGCGCAAAGTCTGGATCTACAGCCTCCTTTTGATGGCCGGGATGGTCCTTTCCCAGGTCCTTCCCGGGGTCCTGGGCGATGCCTGCCGTTATTACCGGGAGACCTCCCGGTTCACCAGCATGGTGCTCCTGGGTTTCATCATGATCCGGGTGGGCATGGAGTTCGAGATCCGGAAGGACCGCCTCGGCTCCTACGGGTGGGATTACGCGGTGGCCATGACCGCGGCCGCGTTCCCCTGGATCTTCTGTGCCCTCTACTTCATCGGGTTCCTCGATCCCGGCGGGTCGTTCCTGTCCTGGGAATCCTGGAAGAACGCCCTGTTGGGCGCGCGGTTCGCGGCCCCCACCTCGGCGGGCATCCTCTTTTCCATGCTGGCCGCCGCCGGCCTGGCCGGGACCTGGGTCTACCGAAAGGCCCGCGTGCTCGCCATCTTCGACGACCTGGACACGGTCCTCCTCATGATCCCCTTGAAGATGCTCATCGTGGGGTTCAAGCCCCAGCTCGTCGTGGTCCTGTTCGTCTCGGCTTTCCTCCTGCTGTTGGCCTGGTACCGGTTCCATTCCGTCCGTTTGAGGGCCTCCTGGAATTGGATCCTCCTCTACGCGCTCCTGATCGCGTCCGCGGCCGAGGTCGTCCATTGGGTGAGTCTGTTGGTGGACGAGGTGGCACCCGTGCATTTCGAGGTCCTGCTTCCGGCCTTCGTCCTGGGATGCATGATCGTCCATCCGTCCGCCCGGGAGCGGGACGGAAAAGCCGAGGAGCGGGCGGCCACCCTGGTCTCCGGGGCTTTCATGGTGCTGGTGGGCCTCTCCCTGCCTTTCCTGTTCGGGAGGAACGAGACCGAGGCGGCGATGCCTTGGGCCTGGGTGGCGGTCCATGTCGCCGTCGTGACCCTTCTTTCGAACCTGGGAAAGATGTTCCCGCTCCTCTGCTACCGCAAGGAGGCGGCGATCCGGGAGCGCCTGGCCCTCTGCGTGGGCATGTTCCCTCGGGGAGAGGTCGGTGCGGGCGTCCTGATGGTTTCGATGTCCTATGGCCTGGGTCGTGCCCAATATACGGTGGCCATCCTGTCTTTGGCGCTCAACCTGGTCCTGACCGGCGTTTTCATCACGGCGGTCCGGGCGCTGATCGCCGCTCCGGCGAGGACCTGAAAATCGGCATCCATCCCGCCGCTTCCTGTTGAAAGCGGTGCCCGCCTCATGCCATCCTGTGCCGGTTCTTTGACGAACCGGGCATCTGCCCGATCCCCTCGAGGTGGAACATGGCCGAAGCGAAGACGATCCCCTGGCATTCGATGCAAGCCCCCGATGTCCTGAAGGAGCTTTCGACCGACTCGCGGACCGGCTTGACGGATGAGGAGGCGCAAAGGCGCCTGGTCGAATACGGACCCAACCGTCTCACGGCCCGCAAGGGGAAGGGTCCTTTCCTGCGGTTCCTTTTGCAGTTCCACCAGCCCCTCATCTACATCCTCCTGGCCGCGGCCCTCATCACGGCCTTCCTGAGGGAATGGGTGGATTCCGGCGTCATCCTCGGCGTGGTCATCGTCAACGCCATCATCGGTTTCCTGCAGGAAGCCAAGGCCCTGAACGCCTTGGCGGCCCTCGCCCGGACCATGAGCTCGAAGGCCGTGGTGATGAGGGGTGGCGCGAAGCGCGAGATCCCCGCGCCCGACATGGTTCCGGGGGACATCGTCCTCCTGCAGGGGGGCGACAAGGTCCCTGCGGACCTGCGGCTCCTCGCGGTGAAGGAACTCAAGGTCGAGGAAGCCGCCCTGACGGGGGAATCGGTGGCCGTGGAGAAGAAGGCGGACCCCGTGGAGGAAGGCGCGGTCCTGGCGGATCGCATCGACATGGGTTACGCCTCGACGCTCGTGACCTACGGAACGGGGACCGGCGTCGTCACGGCCACGGGAGACCGCACCGAGGTGGGCCGCATCTCGCAGATGTTGACCGAGACCGAGTCCCTCGAGACCCCCCTGACCCGCAAGATCGCCGGATTCAGCCACCTGCTCCTCTGGGCCATCCTGGGGATGGCCGCCCTGACTTTCCTGGTAGGCATCGGCCGGGGCGAATCCGCCCTCTCGATGTTCATGGCCGCCGTCGCCCTGGCGGTCGGGGCCATCCCGGAGGGGCTCCCGGCCGCCGTCACCATTACGCTGGCCATCGGCGTTTCGCGCATGGCCAAGCGAAGGGCCATCATCCGGAAACTGCCCGCCGTGGAGACGCTCGGCAGCACTACGGTGGTTTGCTCCGACAAGACGGGGACCCTGACCGAGAACCAGATGACCGTCCAGGCCGTCGCGGCCGGTGGCGCGGATTACCAGGTCGAGGGTGCCGGATACGATCCCGCCGGCTCGATCCTCGCGGGCGGGAAACCCCTGCAGGGTCCGGTGCCCCGGGCTCTCGAGGAATGCCTGAGGGCGGGTGTCCTGTGCAACGACAGCCGCCTGGAGAAACGGGAGGAGGGCTGGAGGATCCAGGGTGATCCCACGGAGGGTGCCCTGTTGGTCTCGGCCCGCAAGTCGGGCTTCGATCTCGAGAAGGAGGAGAAGAGCCGTCCCCGGATCGACCTCATCGCCTTCGAATCGGAACGGCAGTACATGGCGGTCCTCGTCGGGGGGGGAGAGGGGGAATCCCCGACCGTCTATGTCAAGGGAGCCGTGGAGAAATTGCTGGACATGTGCGGTGATGCGCTCACCTCCTCGGGAGGGAGGGAGGCGTTCGATCGGGGAAGGATCCTCGGGGTCATGGAATCGATGGCCTCGAGGGGGATGCGGGTCCTGGCTTTCGCGAAGAGGGAGATGCCGGGGGCCCGCTCGATCGGCCACGACGACGTCGCATCGGGCCTCACGTTCCTGGGCCTCCAGGGCATGATCGATCCGCCGCGGAAGGAGGCCATCGAGGCGGTAGCCGTATGCCACCGGGCCGGCATCCGGGTGGTCATGATCACGGGGGACCACGTGGTCACGGCCGCCGCCATCGCGCGGCAGATCGGGCTCTCGGGGGATGCCGAGCCGCGCGTGATGGCCGGGAAGGACCTGGAATCCCTGGACGACGCCGCGCTCGACGCACAGATCGAGGGGATCTCCGTCTTCGCGAGGGTTGTCCCGGAGCAGAAACTGCGGCTCGTGAAGGCCCTGCAGGCGAAGGGCCACGTGGCGGCCATGACCGGCGACGGCGTGAACGACGCGCCCGCCCTGAAGCGGGCCGATATCGGGGTAGCCATGGGCATCACGGGCACGGAGGTGGCCAAGGAGGCCGCCGACATGGTCCTGACCGACGACAACTTCAGTTCCATCAAGGCCGCCATCGAGGAAGGCCGGGGGGTCTTCGACAACCTCGTGAAATTCATCACCTGGACCCTGCCCACGAACTTCGGGGAGGGTCTCGTGATCCTGGCCGCCGTTCTGGTGGGCACCGAACTGCCCATCCTGCCGGTGCAGATCCTCTGGATCAACATGACCACGGCGGTGCTCCTGGGTCTCATGCTGGCTTTCGAGGCCAAGGAGCCGGGCATCATGGAGCGCCCACCCCGGGACCCGAAGGTCCCCATCCTGACCGGGTCGCTGCTGTTCCGCATCGCCATCGTCGGCGTGATCATGCTGGCCGTGTCCTTCGGCCTCTTCAAGTGGGAGGTCCTGAACGGCCGTTCCCTCGCGGAGGCCCGTACGGCGGCTGTGAACGTCTTCGTGTTCGTCGAGCTTTTCTACCTCTTCAACTGCCGCTCCCTGAAGCGCTCGATGTTCCATGTGGGACTCTGGAGCAACCCCTGGGTCTACGTGGGATCGGGCGTCATGGTCCTGCTCCAGCTTCTTCTCACGTATTCGCCCCTCATGAACCGCCTGTTCCATACGGCGCCGATCGGGGGTGTCGTGTGGGCGTGGATCCTGGGGGCGGGTTTTGCGACCTACCTGCTGATCGAGATCGAGAAGCATTGGCCCGGCTTCCGGGGCGCGAGGAAGGTTTGACGAAAAAAGCCCGGAAGGCGGGCGGGATTTCCCGGGAGAACGGTATCCCCGGGGAACGCCGGTTTTGATTCACGAGGCATTCGCCGCCACGCTAACATAAGGCATCATCCGTCTCATCCGGGAGGTGCCTTCCATGCGCTGGATCCTGTATCCGTTCCTTTCCATCCTTCTTCTATTCCCCCTGGCCTGCAAGGACAAGAAGAGTCCCGCCGCGCCGCCTCCCGCCCCCCCGGCCGATACGGCCACTTTCACGCCCACACTCCCCCCGGGATCCCCCACGGCGACCCCGACCGTGACGCGAACGAACACGCTCCCCATCGGGTTCTCCTCCACCTGGACCTTCACTTCCACGCGAACGGGAACGCCCACGGTCACCCCGACCGGGACCGCGACGCGCACGATCACGCCCTTCCCGACGCCCTACTGCTCGGCCGATGCGCAGGTCATGGGATGCACCTCGAACGACACCTATACCGGGGGCTACTATTCCACCACCGTCCCGAGGATCTGGATGGTCCGGCATTCCCTGGACCGCCCCGCCTCCATCACCAGCCTGGGCGTCCAGGTCGCGGAGGCGGGCGCCGGGACCTCCATCCGACTGGCCCTCTACAGCGACAACGGCGGGAATCCCCTCATCTATCTTTGCGGTTCCAGCACGGCCGCGGCCGTGAGGGGGCCCAACACGCTCGGGGTGGCCGATCACTACGTGCCGCCGGGGAACTACTGGATCGCCGTGAACGCGGTTCCGGGTTCCGTCGCCCTCTTCGATCCCGGCGAGGACGGCATCGGTTTCGACGTGGTGGACTATCCCGACCCGACGCCGTTCGTCTTCCCGAACCCCCCGGTTTCCGCCACGCCAGCGGGCATGCCCTATGCCCCCTGCCTCTGGGCGGATTTCTGCCCCCTTCCCACCTTCACGCCCACGGTTTCCCCGACCGTGACCTCGACGCCCACCTTCGTCTGCACGGTCCTGGTTTCGCCCACCATCACCCCGCAGGTCCATTCCTCCGGTTACGAGACCGATTATTGCGCGGCCACGCCGGGATACAGCAATCCGCCCCTGGGACTCGGATCCATCCCGGTGGCGACCCCCGCGAATCCCGTGGACCGGCAGAGGGCCGTGACGGGCGTGTTCACCCCGGGGGACATCGATTATTTCGTGTTCACGGCGCAGGTCACGGGGACCTACGTATTCCTCCTCGACTGCTTCGACTCGGGTTCCGGAGCGCATGACGCGGATCTCTTCCTCTGGAACCCGGCTTGCCCCACCAGCGGGTGGCTGGCCACGACTTTCGGCATGACCGGGCCGGTGAAAAGCATGATCTATACGCTGACCGCCGGGGTGAACTACTACCTCACGGCCCGCGAAATGACGACCACCTCGTCGGGGTCCTACCGGATGGTGATCGTCTCGCCCTGACCGGGGCTTGTTTTGGCGACGGGCTTCGGGGAAGATGGGGCCATGAAAAGGTTCCTCCCGATGCTCCTGCCCGTCCTGATCCTCCTGGGCGCGGCACCCGCCAAGTCCCCGGCGAAGAAAAAAGCGCCTGAGGCCGCGAATCGCCTCGTCGAGATCACGGGTTCCTTCCCGGGGCCGAAGATCCTTCATGACAGGACCACGGCCCAGATCGAGGCCATCCGGACGGGGAAGGAGCCGCCGGGCTGGCACAATCCCGGCCTTACGGTCTCCGAACACGTCCTCAACACGCGCTACGAGTTGGGCCTGGAGCAGGACAAGCCGGGGGCGCCTTACCGCGCCTATATCACGAAACTGCAGGTGGAATTCGGATACACCCGGCTCGACGTGTACGTGGCCAGCGACTACCGGAAGGGCACCTGCGAGTACAACCAGATCCTGAAGCACGAGATGGAACATGTGGGCATTCACGCCGCGACCTATCGCGAGTACAAACGGCGCTTGAGGGAGGCCCTCGCGGCGCCGGGGCGGCTTCCCACGAGGAAAAATCCGCTCCATGTGCGGGATCCGGCGCAAGCCCAGGTGCAGGTGGATCGCCAGGTGAAGGGCATCACGACACCCCTCTACGACCGGTTCAACGCCGAGCTCGTCCGGGCGCAGGCGAGGATCGACACGCCCGCCAACTACAAAGCCGTACAAAAGCGTTGCAAGAACTGGAAACGGTGAGGAGGATCGGCACCCGCTCCGCTGCGCGGACCGGGTGCGAGGCCCCTGGGGATGGAAGCATATTTGGCAAGGCCATGGTCCTCGACACGCCCGCCAACTACAAAGCCGTCCAGAAGCGTTGTAAAAACTGGCGGAAATGACGGGTTGACCGCCATGAATCATGCCCCCCGGCAGCGGCCCGCGTTATATACTTCCTGCATATATTCATTGAACGTCAGGCGGAGTGAATGTCCGTGAAGAGATCCCTGGGAACCTTCCTGGTCCTTTCGTTTCTTCTGTTCCCCCTGGCCTGCCGGAACAATCGCAACCTGATCAGCCCGGTCCCGCCCGTGCCGGCGACCTTCACCCCGTCCTTCACTCCTACGCCGACGCCCACAGGAAGCTGGGATACGCCGACCTTCACGGAAACCGTCACGCAATCCCCCACGCCCACCCTGACGCCCTGGCCCACCGCGGAGTGTGCGCTCCTCGCCACGGATGTCACCGCGAACATCGACGGCGCGCCCGTCACGGGGGATACCACGGGCAAGCCGAACCGTTTCGCGGAGGGCAACATCACGGTCTCTCCCGATGACCTCTACCGCTTCACGCTGTCGGCCCCCGCCACGCTGGAGGTTTCCCTCTGCGGAGGGAGCCCGTGGGACTCGTTCCTCTACCTGCGGGGCGCGGATTGCAACGCCACGCCCAGCATCGCCTTCGACGACGACGGCTGCGGCACGAATCTCTCAAGGATGGTGGTGACGCTGGCCGCCGGCACCTATCATCTCGTCGTGGACGGCTGGGGTTCCCAGGTTCCCTTGTCGGGCCCCTACCTCCTGACCCTGAGGACGTACCAGTCGCCCACCCCGACGCCGACCGACACGCCGACCGAGACGGACACTTTCACGGAAACGTGGACCCCGTCGGGGACGCCGACTCCCACCTTCACCCTGACCGAGACGGAGACCCCGACGGAGTCTCCAACTCCCACAGGCACCTACTTCACCGAGACGCCGACCTTCACGCCCACCGCCACGCGGACGTTCACGGCGACCCGGACCTCCACCCATTCGGCCACGCCCACCCGCACGCCCACGCCGTCCTTCACCGACACCCCGACGGGGCCGATCCCGACCACGACGGACACCTTCTCGCCGACCCCCACGCCGAGCCCTACCGACACGCCCCCGACGACCGACACCCCCACCGTCACCCATACCGTCCCGGCGGCCTGCGCCCCGGCCCTCGTGGGGGACATCACCTCGAATCTCCTGCTGGGGGTTCCGGTGACCGGCACGACCGTGGGACGGCCCAATCTCTTTGCGTGGGAACCCGGCATGAGCGGGGCCTTGAGCGGCGACGCGCTCTTCGTCTTCCACCTGGAATCCTCCCGAACGGTCACGCTTTCCCTGTGCCCCACCCTCTCGTCCCACCCCGAGTGGGATTCCATCCTGTACCTGCGGGGGGCCTGCAACGACCCGGGCACCAACATCCAATACAACGACGACGGTTGCTCGCACCTTTCCCGCATCGTGAGGACCCTGGGTCCTGGCACGTACTACCTGATCGTGGACGGTTACGGGAATTACGAGGCCTGCGAGGGGCCCTATATCCTGGGCTTCGGGCAGGAGGAGGGTCCTCCGGTCTGCGTCGTAACCCCGGACAACGCGGCCTGGCCCGAGCAGGAGCCCAACAACTCACCCGCCCTGGCGACCGACCTGGGTGAGTTCGTCGAGTCCGACTCGGTCCGGACGGGCACGATCGATGCCGACGGCGATCCCGAGGATTATTACCGGTTCCACGTGCCCTGCGGGGAGTTCGTGGAATACCAGGTGACCGCGGACTGCTACGGGGACGGTTCGTCCTCCAACCTGTACCTATCGGTTCTCGACGAATCCCTGGACTTCGTCACGGGAGACGGGGGCCTGGGACCCCTGCTCTCGGCCCCCTTCGTCGCATCCCCCGGCGCTACGTACACCGTGGCGGTCTACGCCGGGACGGCGCCCTACCGCCTGCGGATCGCGCCGGTCGCGCGCTACGCCTGCGTTTCCTCCGGGATCCTTCCGGGGGCGGAAGTGGCGGACGAATCCGAGCCCAACGACGATGCCTGGGACGCGGACGACCTGGGGAACCTGACGGCAGGCGGTCATCTGGCCGCGCAGGGTCGCCTCGATCCGGCCTTGGGGGACGGGGGCGACTTCTATTCCTTCGTGCCCCAGGGTGCAGGCATCGGGGTCTCCGTCATCCTCGACGCCTATGATGACGGGCTGGGAAGCAACGATTTCGACGTGACCCTTCGGGATTCCGGGGGCACACCCGTCCTTCTCCTTTCGGGATCGGATCCCGTGGAGTCGGGCTTCTTCACGCCCGTGCCGGGGGCGCTTTATTACGCCGAGGTGACGGGGAACGTCGGGACGGGGTGCTACCGTCTGCTCTTGACGGGACATTGACGGTCTTTTCTTTTTCCCGGCTGGTGGTATCCTCATCCCTCCCATGGAACAGGCCCGCAAGAACTTCCTCCTCGGCGTCACCCACGAGACACTCTGGGGTTTCGGGTTCGGGCTGATCCAGCCCTATACCATCCTGCCGCTCGCCTGGCTGGACCTGGGCGGCTCCCACGCCTGGGCCGGCGTATTGCCCGGACTCCTTTATTTCGGCATGAACGCACCCCAGGTGTTCGCGGCCTACCTGTTCCCGCCCCGCTACACCGAGCCGAGAAGGACCGCGCTCCTGAACGGGATCGCGCTCTCGGGGCCCCTCGTCATGGCGGCGGCGTTCCTTCTGCCCGGTGCGGCCGCCCTCCGGCGGGGGTTGTTCGTGGGAGGATCCTTCCTCTTCTTCCTCGGGATGGGCCTGGTGGTCCCGCATTGGATGTCGGCCATGGCCCGATCGATCCCGGCGCCCGTGCGAGGGCGTTTCTTCGGGACGTGTTTCTTCTTCTCGAACGGGGTGGGGATGCTGGCGGGTTTCGTGGCCTCGGCCTGGGCGGTCAAGGGAGGGCTTTCCTGGGGGTACCTGCTGGTCTCGGCGACCACTCTTCCGTTCCTGACGGCAAGCCTTCTCGTGATGTCCCGCATGCGGCCCCTCACCGGGCCGCCTCATCCGTCCCGGGAAAGGAAGTTGGGGGCCTACCTGGCGGCGCGGGCCCGGGAATGGGCGGCCCACGAACCCCTGAAGGCCGTCGCCTTCATCACGGTGGTGGGAATGATGGCGGGGGCGATCGGCAACTTCCTCACGGTCTACGTGAAGGAGGTCCTGACCATCGACAAACGCTGGTTCATGCTCTTCACCCCCGCCCTGTCGGCAGGGGCCATGGCGGGCACCTTCATGCTGGGGCACTTGTGCGACCTCAAGGGTCCGCGTTTCGCGGTCCAGACCGCTTTCGGCGCGGTCGCGGTCTGCCTCCTGGGCGCGGCGTTCCTGCCGCCCGGCCCCTGGCATGCCGTACCGTTCTTCGCCGGGGGGTTCGGAGGCAGTCTCTTCGTGGTGATGATGGTGGTCGTCCTGCGGGCGGCGGGGGAGAAGCGCAACACCTTCCTCACCGGGTTCCTGAACAGCGCGATGGCGCCCTTCTCCTTCGGGGTGCCGCTCCTGTGGTCCTGGGTGATCGGACGGTGGGGGTACGGGGCCGGTTTCGCCGCCTCGGGATTCTTCTGCCTGGTGGGGATGATCTGGACCTGGCGGGACCGGACGTTCGACCGGGTGTTCGGCCCCGGTCCATGAAGCTTCTCAGCGTTCCGGGTTCTCCAGGTAATAGTCCTTCATGTTCTCGTAGAAGGAACGCGGTTGGATGAATCGAGCCGCCAAGTCGGCGGCCACGGCCGCCAGCATCATGGGGAAGATCGCGGAATGACGGTCCGTCATCTCCAGGACGAGGACGAACGCCGTGAAGGGTGTTCGGGTGACACCCGTCAAGAAGGCGATCATGCCGAGAAGGATCATGAGGTTTGTCGACGTTCCGTGGAACAGGATTCCGATCCAGGATCCCAACGTCGCCCCGATGGTCAGGCTGGGCGCAAAGATGCCGCCAGCCACCCCGGACAGATAGGTGAGGATCGTCGAGGAGAAGCGCAGGGCGGCCAGTCCCAGGTCGGCATGGGCCCCATGGAACAGAAGACGGTTGATCAGGTCGGTCCCCGATCCGTTGGCTTGGGGATCCAGGGTTCCCAGCAGGGCGACGGACAAGCCGCAGATCAGCGCCCATGAGAGGCCTTTTTTGACTCCTCGGCCGGAGAGGCGACGCCTCGTCAGCACTTGCAGGATCCACCCGAAAAGGGCGCCCGCCACTCCGCAAACGACGCCCGTCAGGATGGCCAGGGGAAGCACGGTAAAACCATGGGCACCGATAGCTGGCATGCCCAGGTAGAGATAAGGGCCGTTCAGCCATTGGGATACCAGGCCGCCGACAATGATGGAACTCAAGAGGACGGTTCGAAAGCGATGGAACGAGGAAAGGCGCAGTTCCTCGATGGCGAAGACGATCCCCCCCAAAGGCGTGTTGAACGCAGCGGCCAGACCGGCGGAAGCGCCGGCCACGATCCAGACCCCCTGCCGCACTTCCGTGAAATAGCGTCGACTCCAGCGACCAAAAGTGTGATGGATGATGGCGCCGATCTGCAGGGTGGGTCCTTCCCGGCCGATGGCCCCTCCCCCTGCCAGGCATAGAAGGGAGCTGGCGATCTTGACCGCCAGGACTCTCAAGGAAAGGAAACGGTCGATCAAGGAACCGTGCCTTTTCGGATCCGCTTCGTTGGCCGCCAGGACCTGCGGGATGCCGCTGCCGCCCGCTGCGGGCGCCCATCTCCAGACGGTGTACCAGGCGAGGGCGAAACAGAGCGGGGTCCAGCCCCACAAGAGCCAGGGGTGGATGTCGCGCCAGGCCCGGAAGAAGGATTCGAAGAGGTTGAACAACCGGGTATAAAAGACCGCGACGATGCCGGTCATGAACGCGGCCGCCCAGAGAAGGATGGCCTGTAGGTTGGCGGCGCCCCGGAGGCGTCGGAAGGTGTGGCGGAACCAGCGACGGATAGGGTGGGGATACCGCGGGACGGAGGAAACGTCACCCGGGGGGGGAGGCATCAGCGACCCAGTTCGATGATGCTTTTCCCGGGGTTCAGGACGCAGAGGAACAAGCTCAGGTATTCCTTCACGTGGCGCGTGATGAGGAAGTTCTGCCGGACGTGCTCCTTGCCGTTCTTCGCGAGGGCGGCCGCCTCCTCGGGATGGTCGAGGATCCGCCGGATGGCCGCCGCGGTGCCTTCCACCGAATGCACGAGGTATCCCGTCTTGCCTGCCAGGACCTGGAGGGGAATCCCCCCGACGGCCATGGCGACCACCGGTCTTTCCTTCCAGAGCGCCTCCGTCACGGTGAGCGCGAAACCCTCCTTCAACGACTTCTGCAGAACCACCGTGCTGGCCCGCTGGAGCGCGTTGATATCCAGGTCGGAGAAGGGGGGCAGGTCCAGCACGTGGATATCCGGATCCTTTCCGGCGGCTTCCTGGATGGCCGGCAGGATGTGCACCGATTCGGGGTCGTCGGAGGCCGCTCCCCCGGCCAGGACCAGTTGCACGGCCGGGCGCGATTTCTTGACCATCCGGTAGGCCTGGATGACGCCCAGGGGGTCCTTCAGCTTGTCGAAGCGGGAGACCTGGGTCAGGAGGGGGCGCTTCGGGTCCAACCGGTACCGTTCCAGGGTTTTCCGGATGAAATCGTCGGAGACGGGGCGGTTCTTGTCGGCCAGGGGATCGATCGAGGGCGAGACAAGGAACTGGGGCATGGGCATCCGTTGGGCGAAGCTGGGATGCGAGAAAACGGAGGCGTCATAGCTTTCCACCACGCCCCTTAAAAACTCCCAGGCTGGAGGGTAGGGGGAGGAGACATCCACGTGGCACCGGAAGATCCATTTCTGGCCTTCCTTCCTCAGTCGGCGGATGAGCCCGGCCGGCTGGGGGTCGTGGATGAAGACCAGCGGCCGATCGAGGGCATCCTTGAGCAGGTCCGCGTTCCTCTCGGTGACCTCGTCGAAGGCGCGGAGCATCCCTTCGGTGAGGGGCTCCTCCCGCCCGTGCAGGGCGTTGTGGAGCGTCTTGGTCATGGCGTAGAAGTCGGGGCGCCCCTCGATGACCTCCCAGTTGAGGGGGATGCCCAGCTCGTTGATGAGGGGGACCATGTTGCGGAGGATCTCCGCCACGCCGCCGCCGTCGCGGGTCGAGTTCACCATGACCACGGGCCGGCCCCTCAGGTGTTCCGCGATCCGCGCGATGAGGTCGTGCTCGGAGGGGCCGATGATGCGCCGGTAGGACGTGAAGGGGGAGGGCATGTCATTCGCCGCCCTTCGAGCGCCGCAGGAAGGAGGAGACGACACCCGTGACCGGCTCCTGGCGGGCCAGGATGTTGTCGATCATGCGGCGCAGGCGGCTCGGCCTCAGGACGTTCAAAAGGTCCTCCCTCAAGCCCTCCAGGTCGCGGCGGTAGGGGTCGATGGCCGCCACCGACTCCGCCAGGGTGTCGAGGCCGAGGGACCCTCCCAGCCAGGCCGAAAAGTCGTTCCGCCAGTGGCGCGTTTCCTGGAGGTGGAGCGGCGCCTCGATCAGGTGGTAATAAAGGCAGGAGGTGTCCACCCGCTCGACGGCCCGGATGAATTCCTCGAGGTTGTGGGCCCGCTGGTGGGTGGGGAGGATGAGGCTCACCGACCGGCTGAAGTGGAACTCGAGTCCCGGAGGGACCCGTCGTTCCCAGCGGGAAGGGTTCTCCCGCATGGGGGCCAGAACGGCCAGGATCGCGTTGCGGAGATCCCGGATCGTGTCGAAGTCCCGCAGGTCGAGGGAGGCGATGCCCTCGGCCAGGGCGTCCTCCCGCAGGTTTTCCCGCACCCAGAAGGCGAAGTCGGAAAGCGGTGTTGCGCCCAGGTACGAGTGGGTGCGGTAGAAACGGTGGGTGTGGTGGTAGATGGAGGAACCGTCCACCTTTTCCAGCCCGTCATGGAACTCGGCGAGGTTCGAGGCCCGCACGCCCGTGAGCTGGACGGACTGCACGGATGTCATGAAGACGAAGGAGTGCATGGCGGCTCCGTCAATCCGGGTTCTTGTCTTCCTTGAGGAGCTCGATGACGAATTCCCGCGCCAGATCCTTGCAGCCCAGGCCGAAGGCGATGGCCGCCGCCAGCCCCGCCACCCCGATGAGGATCAAAACCGACATGGTGAGGAACTGTCCGGCCAGGCCCAGCGGCTCCAGGGAGAACATCACCGTGACGCCGAAGGTGCTCCAGGCGATGACCTTGCCCCAGAAACTGGGATGCTGGGCGCCGGAACCCGCGAGGGCCAGCTGCGCCAGCACGGAGAAGAACGAAGCCAGGAGCGACCCCAGGAAGAGGATGAGCATGAAGCTCAAGACCCGCGGGACGACCCCCAGGAGCGAACTCAGGATGGCCTGGCCCGCCTCGACGCCCAGCATGCGGATGGCCAGGAGCACCGCCACGAAGAGGACGAAGTAGAAGATGAAGGCGGCCATGGACTCGGTGGGCTTGTGGTGGTGTAGGTCCCGCGTCCAGATCCGGAAGAGCCAGAGGTCCTGCAGGGCGGGGTCCAGCTTGAGGGCCCGGAAGAGCGCCAGCGCGAGATGGCGGCACAGCCAGGCCAGCGCCAGGCCCGCGCCCAAAACCACGAGGGCCGCCAACAGGTGGGGGGCCCATCCGCCGAGGTCCATCGCCAGCTGGTTGAGGGGAGCGATCCAGATGCTCTCTTGGTTCATTTCCATGGTCCAGCCTCCTTGTTATCCGCCGTCATCCGGGTCCTTGAACAGATTGAGGAATTGTAGCACTTCGAAGGTGTTGCGAAGTCGGTAGTGTGCCCGCGAGGGACCGGCCCCGACCCTCAGGCCCAGGGCGGGCCTTTCCATGCGTCGCAGGGCACGGAAAGCGTCCTCATCGGTGCGGTCATCCCCGACATGGAAGCAGGCTCCCCGCGAGGGCTTTCCCTTGAGGAACCGGACGGCGAGGCGCTCCAGGGCGTCCCCCTTGTCCGGCGCCCCCTTGGGTCGGAATTCCAGGACGCATTTCCCGTGGCGCGGTTCGAGGGGAAGTCCCTCCAGAAGGCGGAAGACCTCGGGGAGAAGGCGCCGGGTGTCCTCGGGGTGGGCGCGACGGTAATGCAGGCTCACGTCCGGTCCCTTGGCCTCCAGAAGGGCGCCGGGCCATTGCTTCAGGAGCGGCCGCAGGCGTTCACAAACCTCACGGGCGGTGCCGGACCAACGGGCCGTCGCGGTCCGGCCCCATCCCAGGGCGCCGGGATCGAAAGCCAGGCCGTGATTGCCGACCAGGATGATTCCCTCCATCCGGACCTTCCGCTTCAGGTCGGGCAGGGACCTGCCGCTCAGGATGGTGATCCGGGTCGCCTTCAGCCGGGTGAGCCGCCTCAGGACCCTCCGGAAGACGCCGGGCATGGAAGCCGCATCGGGTGTGGGAGCGATGGGTGCCAGTGTGCCGTCGAAATCGAGGGAGATCAATCGGGGCTGGACGCGGAAGAAGTCCGCTTTTCCCCGAGGCACGCCATCGGCGAAAAAAGGGGACGGTTCCATGGACGTCAGCCCTTGCCCAGGGAGCTGTGCTCGGCCAGGCGGATCACGTCGTTGAGGATGTCCTGGGTCCAGGTATAGATATTGTTCTCCGCCACGGTCGTGCGCATGCGCTCAAGGCGGGCCTTCTGCTCCTCGGCGGGCATTGTGAGGGCCTGGTGCAGGGTCTCCGCGAAGGAGGCCGTGTCGTAGGGGTTCACTCTCAGGGAAGGCTCGAGTTCCCGGGCGGCTCCCGTGAAGGGCGAGAGCACGAGGACGCCTCGGTCGTTACTGGAGGCGGCCACGAATTCCTTGGCAACCAGGTTCATGCCGTCGTGCAGGGAACTCACCACGCAGACATCGGCCAGGCGGTAGAAGGGGACGAGGGTGTCGAAATCCTGCTGTCCCTTGAGGAAGAGGACGGGCTCCCAATCGTCCTTGCGGTAGCGCGCATTGAGGGCCGCGCAACGGTCCTCGATGTCCGTGACCACCTGCTGGTAGTCCTCCAGGCCGGTCCGGCTGGGAACGCCGACCTGCACGAAGCGGATCCGGCCCAGATGCTCGGGGTGGGTGTCCAGCAGGCGGTCCAGCGCTTCCAGGCGGTCCGGGATGCCCTTGGTGTAGTCCAGTCGGTCCACCCCCAGGAGGACCTTCATGCCCTCGAGGCGGTGCGTCCGGATCAGGTCCGGCATGGCCTTGGCCACGGCCGGCCCTTCGGATTGCCGGAACAGGGACTGGAAGTCGATGGAAATGGGATAGGCGTTGACCCGCGTGACCGCGCCGCCCTCGCCCCGGATCACGCGCCTGTTCTCCCATTCGATGCGGGCCTCCAGCACGTCGGCGACCGTTTCCAGGAAGTTATGGGCGTGGTATTGGAGGTGGAAGCCCAGGACGTCGTTGGCGAGCAGTCCCTCCAGCACCTCCTTCTTCCAGGGAAGGATCCGGAAGATCTCGGCGTTGGGCCAGGGAATGTGCCAGAAGAGGACCGTGGTGAGGTCGGGGCGGGACGCCTTGAGGTGGTAGGCCAGGCGGCAGAGATGGTAGTCCTGGAGGAAGACGACGGCGTCCTTCTCGGCCGTGGCCGCCACGGCCTCGGCGAACTTCCGGTTGACCTCCTCGTAGGTCGCCCAGTCGGAGGGGATGAAGCGGGGCCGGACGTAGCAGACGTGGCAGAGGGGCCAGAGGGTCTCGTTCGAGAAGCCCTCGTAGTACCCGTGCTCCTCCTCGGGGGAGAGGGCGACCCTCTTCAGGCGGTAGCTTTCCTCGACCGGCGGGACGGGCACGAACCCCGAGGCGTCGGCCACCTCGAAATCGGCGTCGGCTCCGCCGTGGCAGACCCAGGTGGAATGGAAGGCTCGGGCGATGGAATCCAGCGCCGTGGTCAGTCCGCCTGCCGTGCGGATGCAGACGATCTTCCCGTCCTGGTGGACATGGGCGTAGGGTTCGCGGTTGGAGACGATGAGGAGTTGGCGGTCCTTCAGTTTCTTGCCGACGAGATCGAGGAGGGATTCCTTCGTGGTAATGTGCGAGAACGCCTCCATCCTCTCGGCGCGGGCGACGGCCCGGGAAGTGGCTTCCGCGACCTTCTGGATAGTCTTTTCGACGAAATCCTTCAAGGGAACCTCCGATCTCCAGGGACCCCGGGAGGGTCGGCAGGACGAGTGGACCGCTGGGCGGGGCAAGAGGACGCCGAGGGCTTGTTATTAACATACCCGGATATCGGGGGAATTCAACCCCAACCGGGGTGCCGGGGAGGTCAGCGGGTGCGCGGGGATTGGTGGAAATGCAACCCGATCAGTACGAGTCCCGTGAGGGTGTACGCGGCGGCGAAGTCGGGGGCCGCTAAAAAGCCGAAGCGGTTCTGCACGCCCGTCTCGGTCAGGGTGTAGGCGTGGACGAGGCCGAGTGCCGAAAACGCCGCTCCCGCGAACATCCAATAGGCCGCCTTCAGGAACTTCCGGTCGATCATGAAGGCCATGACGGCCGAGAGGATCATCGACACCAGGATGAACCCCTGGTTCAGGGCCACCACACCCTGGATATAGAGATCCGCTCCGAACTTGTCCCAAGAGGCGTAAAGCGACGTGCCGGCGACCCTCAGGGTCGTCTCCACCTGCAGGAGCACCCAGGAGGCGAAGGAAGGGATGAGGCCGATGGCCACGGCCAGGGCGTGCTGTTTGGGCACTTCCTGGAACGCCTGGGCCGTGATGATGATGGCGATCCACAGGAGGATTCCGAGCGTGCATTCGATGGGCACCACCTTCAGGATGAGGGTCAGTCCGCCCACGAGGCAGAGGAGGGCGATCACCACGCCGTTCACGATCGAGTAGCCGTGGCGGGCACCCATGGCCTTCCAGCCGGGGTGGCCGATGTAGATGGTGGTGGGAAAGGGACTGCCGAAGAAGGCCGCGACCAGGGAACCGATGCCGTTCGTCAGCAGGGACGGCTTCGTCTCGAAGCGGTCGCCCGAGGCCTCGGCGCTTTCCAGGTTCTGCAGGGCGCCGATGACGTTGAAGAGTCCCATGGGGAAGATGATGGCCATGTACTTGTATCCGAGGGGGGATGCGAATAGCGCGAAGACATCACCGGGCACGAAACGAGGTGCCAGGATCTGGAACGTGTAGGGGTCCTGGGGGGTCTGGAAGGTCGCGAGTCCCAGGGCCTTGAGCCCCCAGGCGAGGGCCACGCCCACCGCGACGGCCACGAATCCACCCGGCAGGGACAGGGGCCACTTGATGCGGGCCGCATAGGTGGCGAGGATCAGCATCATGGGGAGCACGGCGATGAGGGGAGAGGCGAAGATCTGCAGGATGAAACCCATGGCGATGAAGGTGATGGCGATGCCGGCCAGGGCCGAGAGCAGGGCGGCGCGCGGCGTGTGGCGCCGTAGCCAGTCTCCGAAATAGGCGCCCGCGGTCTCCATGAGGCCCGAGATGAGGGTGGCGAAGAGGCCGGCCTGCCAGGCGAGCCGGTAGTCGCCGGTTTCCCTTGCGACCGGCGCCATGATGAGGAACACGTAGGCCACGAGACTGGGCGTGTTGATGCCGTAGGGGAGGGCCGTGGTGTCGCGGCGCCCCGTCCTCAGGGCCACGACGCGGGCCTGCCAGCCGTAGAAGAGGTTGCCCAGGAGAATCGAGATCGCCGCGCCGGGCAGGATGGTGCCGGTGACCAGTTCGGCCGGGAAGTTGCAGACGAAGCGGCAGAGCACTCCGATCAGCATGAGCTGGAGCAGGTTGTCGATGAAGAGCCCGAAGAATCCGTCGAGATCGCCCCGGACGAACCAGGGGTTTCTCGACCTCAGGGCGGCGATCCAGGCGTTCGAGGGGACGGTCTTGGCGGACATGGGAACCTCCGGTGAGTGCGGATCCGACTCTATTACGCCTGATCAAGGAAAATTCACAGCGCTGACTGGTTTCTCAGTGAAACCAGTCGGCACGACGCGCCGTTGTGTATTGCGCGTTTACCTCACGCGGAGCCCTTCGACTTCGCTCAGGGCGGGTCGCGAAGAAAGGCGAAGTTTATCTTCTAAAACCCAGACATCTACTATTTCCCTTCTCCCCTTGCGGGAGAGGGCAGGGTGAGGGGGTTCCTCCGTCGTTCGCTATCCGCTCTTGTCCAAGATACAGCTTTGACAGTGCTCAGACTTTTTCAAGCAAACGTCTTGGACAGCTACAAGCAGGCATCAGTTATCGCAGGGGGTATGAAGGATGATGCCAGGAAGAAGCCTATTCTCGGAGAAGAGGACGGTCAAGGATTTGGCAGGCCGTTTATGCGGACATGACGATACAAAGGAGGGGGATCAGAGCGGAGAGGAAACTACTCAGGGCTGGATGGGCTTGAGTTCCTCGAACACGGCCTTCTGGACGACCGGCTTGGGGGCTTCCTTGGGAAGGTCCGTGGCCGACTCGTAGCGGGTGAAACCCTCTGCCCCGGGGACGTCCGGAACGGCGACTTCCGCCATCCGGGTGGCCTGGAACTCGGGCCACTTGTAGTCGGCGGCGTCTTTCGGGTTCTTCGAGAAGGAACTCAACATAGTGAGGATATTCTAGCGGCAGGTTTCCCGGTGCGGAAGCAAAACCTTCAACGAAAAAGCGCATGACAAGGGGGGCGCCCCGCGCGAGGGGGTTTTCGGAGGGGGGAGAGAGGGTACAATAAGCCATTCCCGCTGGGAGGTTCTCATGCTCGTTGTCCTCGTTCACGTGAAGGTGAAGCCGGGTTTCGAGGATGCCTTCGAGAAGGCGTCCATCGAGAACGCCGCGGCCAGCGTGAAGGAGCCGGGGATCGCCCGGTTCGACGTTCTCCGGCAAAACGACGACCCGACCCGGTTCGTTCTGGTGGAGGCCTACCGCAACCCCGAGGCCCCGTCCGCGCACAAGGAAACCGCCCACTACCAGAAGTGGCGGGATGAGGTGGAGCCGATGATGGCGGAGCCGAGGAAGAGCGTGAAGCTCGCAAACGTCTTCCCGGCGGACGAAAGATACTGATGTTTCACCACCAGGGCCTTCCCGGCCTCGCCGCGGCTCGGCCGAGGCGGGCGGCCCCACCAAGGCCCTATGGGGCCGCACCAAGAAGGCATGAGTGAATGGAGTCGACGAACTGGTGGCGCCCGAAGGGCGCTGGTGGTGGGCGAAGCCCACTGGTGGTGAAATCATTGTTTGGTTCGTGGGGTGAACGATGCCTGAGTTCGAACTGACATTGCCCGGCAAGGTGGTCTACGGCTCCGGCACGGTGACCCGGCTGGGGACCGAGGCCAGGGCCTTCGGGGGCAAGTGCCTCCTGGTGCACGGGAGCAACCCGTTCCGGGTGTACAAGGCCCGCGAGTCGCTGGTGTCGGCGCGCGTCGAGACCATCCTTTTCGGCGTGGAGCGGGAGCCGACCGTGGATCTCGTGCGGGAAGCCGTCCGCTCGGCACGGGACACCCGTTGCGCGATGGTGGTGGGCGTGGGAGGCGGGTCCGTGCTCGACGCGGCCAAGGCCATCGCGGCCTTGACGCCCAACCCGGGTGACGTGATGGATTATCTCGAGGTCGTGGGGGCCGGAAAACCCCTTGCGAAGGATCCGTTGCCCTGCATCGCGGTCCCCACCACGGCCGGCACCGGGACCGAGGCCACCCGGAACGCGGTGTTGACGTCTGCCTCCCACAAGGTCAAGGCCAGTCTCCGGCATCCGTCGATGGTGCCGCGCGTCGCCCTCCTCGATCCCGAGCTCACGCTGTCGGTCCCGGCCGAGATCACCGCCACGACCGGCATGGACGCGCTTTGCCAGCTGATCGAGCCCTTCACCTGCAACCGGACGAACCCCTTCACGGACGCCTTGTGCCGGGAGGGGATGGAACGGGTGGCCCGGTCCCTTCTGCGCGCCTTCAGCGACGAGGGCGATCTGGAAGCGCGCGAGGACATGATGTTGGCCAGCCATTTTTCCGGGATGGCGCTCGCCAACGCCCGCCTGGGTGTTGTCCACGGCTTCGCGGCGCCCCTCGGCGGTCAGTACGGTGCCTCCCACGGGGCCCTTTGCGCGGCGCTCCTGCCGTCGGTCGTCGCGATGAACCTGGAGGCACTGGGGAAGCGCGTGCCCTCGAGTCCCGTCCTGCGACGCTACCAGGAGGCCGCCCGCATCCTCACGGGGAACGCCCAGGCCGGGGCGGACGATCTCGTCGCCTTCACGGAACGGCTCCGCAAGGAGATGGGAATCCCGCGGCTCAAGGAACTGGGGGCGCGCAAGGAGGATTTCACGGCCCTTGTCGCGAAGGCCGCCCAGGCGTCGTCGACGAAGGGCAACCCGATCGAACTGACGGCGGAGGAGATGCAGGTCATCCTCGAGAACGCGTATTAGTATGAGCTCCCGATGCCCGATGGCATCGGGAGGCACGGCGCGCTAAGGAATGTTGCGCACCTACCTCTGAAGGGACCAAAGTTAATGGTCGGAATTAAATATCTGATGAAAATCGCAATTGTGATTGAAGCAACATTCGTATTGGTTGTTGTTGCCGGGTATTTCATGGCCAAATACGGTTTATGGATTGGGAGTCCTAAGTAGTCGAGTTCTATATCGGTGCACTGTGAGGATCATTTAACTGACGGTGACATCC
>CAZGWJ010000014.1:0-43924 GCA_964529445.1 uncultured bacterium | reverse complement strand
CGGTTTTGAAACGACCGCGCCCGCCAACGCCATGGCCGCCTTCCAAGCCCACCAGGAGGGATTGAAGAACTTCTCGCTCCTCGTCTCCCACGTCCTCGTCCCTCCCGCCATGGAGGCCCTCCTCTCCTCCACCTTGAACAAGGTGCAGGGATTCTTGGCCGCGGGCCATGTCTGCACTGTCATGGGGACGGGGGAATACCTTCCCCTCGCGGAGAAGTTCAAGGTGCCCATCGTGGTCACGGGTTTCGAGCCGGTGGATATCCTCGAAGGCGTCCTGGCCTGCGTGAAGCAATTGGAGGCGGGTCGTCATGAGGTGGAGAACCAGTACGCCCGTTCGGTGAGCGCACAGGGCAACAAGCCGGCCCAGGACCTGATCGCGAAAGTGCTCCGGGTCATCCCGCGTCGCTGGCGGGGTTTGGGCGAGATCCCGAGGAGCGGGTTGGGGCTGAAGGCGCCCTATGACGCTTACGACGCCGAGAAAAGGTTCGGGCCCTTCGACGCGAAACCCTTCGAGGCGCCGGAATGCATCGCGGGGGAGATCCTGCAGGGCCTGAAGAAGCCGGGGGATTGCTCCGCGTTCGGGAAGAAGTGCACGCCCGAGAACCCCTTGGGGGCGCCGATGGTTTCGAGCGAGGGCGCCTGCTCGGCCTATTACCGTTACAAACGAACGTCATGACCTCACCGCAGAGGACGCCGAGGACACGGGGATGATCCTGGGGGGATGCTTTGATCTATCATAGAAAGCGGTTCTCTGTGTTCTCTGCGAACCCTGCGGTGAAGAGGTTTCCGGATGCCTGAATTCAACCTGAACTGCCCCCTGCCCCTCGATCCGAAGGATGCCGTCCAGATGGTCCATGGCGGCGGCGGGAAGATGACCCAACGGCTCCTGGAGGAAGTCTTCTATCCGCTCTTCCAGAACGACGCGCTCCTCGCGCGCCACGATGGCGCGGTCTTCGAGGCCGGAGGTTCCCGCCTGGCCATGACCACCGATTCCTACGTGGTGAAACCCCTCTTCTTCCCGGGCGGCGACATCGGCAAGCTCGCTGTGTGCGGCACGGTGAACGATCTGGCCATGTGCGGGGCGCGGCCCCTGGCCTTGAGCTGCGGGTTCATTCTGGAGGAAGGCCTCTCCATGGAGACCGTCCGTCGCGTAGCCGAGTCGATGGCGAAAGCCGCGAAGGAAGCGGGAGTTCCCCTCGTCACGGGCGACACCAAGGTGGTGGATAAGGGCAAGGCCGACGGGCTTTTCGTGAACACAGCCGGGATCGGGATCGTGGAAAAGGGCGGTCTCATCGCTCCCCAAAGCGTGAAAGAAGGGGATGCGGTACTCGTCTCGGGGGACCTCGGGCGCCATGGGGTAGCCATCCTGGCGACGCGCGAGGGCTTGAAGTTCGAGACGACCATCGAATCCGATTGCCAGCCGCTCTGGAGCCCCGTGAAGAAGTTGCTCGATGCGGGCGTGGAGATCCATGCGCTTCGGGATCTCACCCGCGGGGGTTTGACCGCGACGTTGAACGAGATCGCCCAAGCGGCGAAGCTCTCCATCCGCATCGAGGAGGCGAAGGTTCCCGTGGCGGAGGAAGTGAAGGGGGCCTGCGAGATGCTGGGGCTCGATCCCCTGGGCGTGGCCAACGAGGGACGCTTCGCCCTCTTCCTGCCTGGATCCCAGGTCGAGAAGGCGCTTCAGGTCCTGAAGGGCGATCCCGCCTCGAAGGATACGGTCCGGGTGGGGAAAGTGATCCAGGGTATTCCTGGACGCGTGACGATGTTGAGCATTGTGGGAGTCGAGCGCATCCTCGATATGCCGACCGGGGAACAATTGCCCCGGATCTGCTAGCCGGCCCTATTTCAAGCCGTATCGTTCCAGCATTTCTTCGTCCGAGGTCAGCGCTTCCATCGGACCATCGAGGACGATCCGGCCCTCCGACAGGATGATCCCCCTCGAACAAAGGGTCCTCGCGAATTCCAAATTGTGGGTGGCCACGACCTGGGTGCCTCCCACTTCCCTCAGGATGCCGAGCAGTTCCCGGCGTCCCCTCGGATCGAGGTTGCTGGTGGGTTCGTCCATCAACAGGACGGAAGGACCCATCGACAGCACCGAGGCGAGTGCCGCGCGTTTGCGCTCCCCCAGGCTCAAATGATGGGCGGGACGGCCCGCCAGGCGGCCGATCCCGGTTTTTTCCAGCGCGTCCGACACCCTTCGCTCGACCTCGTTCTCCGGGACGCCCAGGTTCAGGGGTCCGAAGGCCACGTCCTCCCGGACGCTGGGGCAGAAGAGCTGGTCGTCCGGATCCTGGAAAAGAAGGCCGATCGTCCGGCGGACCATCAGGCGGTCCACCCGGGCGAGGGGAGAACCCTTCAGCATTACCTCACCTTCCCCGGAGATCATCCCGGCCATCAGGAGAAGCAGGGTGGACTTGCCCGCCCCATTGGCGCCCAAAAGGGCGACCCGTTCACCCGCGCTGATGGCGAGGTCGATCCCGGCCAACCCCAGGGTCCCGTCGGGATACCGGTAGGCGAGCCCGCGCAGTTCGAGGTCGGGGACGGTCATATCAGGATCCTCAGGGCGAGTGCCAGACCGAGAAGGGGCAGGGCCTGGACCGTATCGGACCAGGCCCAGCGATGGGAAAACCGGGTCCGGGGTGAACATCCTTCCCCCCGGGACACCATGGCGAGATGGACCCGCTCGCCGCGTTCGTAGGCGCGCAGGAAGAGGACCCCCAACATCCGGCCCAGGACCGGGACATGGCCGAGCCAACGGCCCTCGAAGGCCCGGGCCCTCAGGGAGCGGCGCATCCGGGCGAGTTCCTCGGTGAAGACGAAGAGGAAGCGGTAGGTGAGACCGAGAAGACGGACGAACAGGTCGGGGATCCCCAGGCGCCCGAGGGCGTCCAGCAGGTCGGCGAATCGGGTCGTGGAGGCCAGCAGGGCCGCAATCAGGACGCCGAGGACGGCCTTCAACGCGGCGGCGAGGTAGAGGTCCCTCTGGAAGGGGGTGGCGCCGGGGAGGAGCCAGAAAAGCGTGGTCATGGCGATGAAGGGCGCCACGAGCAACAGACCGGTGACCAGGCGGCGGAAGGGAACGCGGGAAAGGATCCAAAGCAGGATCCAGAGGGGGATCAGGGTCAGGAGGACGAGGGGCCGTTCGGGAGGCGTCGAGACCGCGATCAGGAGGAGCCCGAAAGCCGACGCGACCTTCACGCGGGCGTCCATGCGGTGCAGGGGGCCGTCCTGATGCGCCAAGTTGTCCCAGTGGAAGTGGCTCACGAAGAATCCTCGAAAGAAGGAACGGACGCAGGGTTTCTCCCGCGCCCGTCAAGTTGAACGGGATTGTACCCCTATCTCTTGCGCCGAAGCAACCGGGCCAAGCCCCAGCCGATTCCGAAGACCAGAAGGGTCCCGACGAGACCGGCCAGGCCGGTCGCCAAGCCCTCGTTCTTCACGCCCGGGACCGCGTAATCCGGGATCGGGGCGTTGAGGACAGGCTCGCCCTCGCCCAGGTGAAGGAATCCCTTCATCTCCGCCACCCACTCCAATCCGTCGGGATGGGAGGAGGCGTAGGGCGAGAGGAAAAGCGCCATCAGCACAGAAACGAGAAGACCGGCACCGATGAATTTCCGCAGGTCCTTTTTCATCGCGAAATCTCCTTGATGGCCAACAGGTCCGGTCTTGCGGAAAGAACGGCGGAGATCACCGCCGTGGTGATCAGGGCCTCCCCGATCCCGATGACGGCGTGGGTTCCCGCCATGGCGGGGAGCGCCGCGCCGAGGGGCGAGGTTCCCGAGAAGGCCAGTTCGAGAGCGCAGGCCGAGGAGGCCAGCACGATCGAAGCCCAGGCCGAGAGGCCGATGGACAGGAGGAACCCGACCCGCCCTTTCGGGAGGCTTGATCGAAGGACGCGCAATAGCCCCCAAGCCCCCAAGCACCCGAGGACCGCCATGTTGAAAACGTTGGTGCCCAGCGCGGTCAGTCCACCGTCCCCGAACAGGAGGCATTGCAGGGTGACCACCAGGGTCATGGCGATCATCCCGTTGAAGGCGCCCAGGAGGACCACTGCCAGGGCGGCACCCAAAAAGTGGCCACTGGTACCCGCCGCCACGGGGAAGTTCAGCATCTGGGCGGCGAAGATGAAGGCCGCCGTGACGCCGAGGAGGGGGACCTGCTTCTCCTCCAGGGTGTTCTTGGCCCGTGCCAGGGCCGTACTGACCGCGACGACCGAGACCACCGCGCCGGCCGTGTTGACCGGGCCGTTCATGAATCCGTCGGGAATGTGCATGCTATTTCCCCTTCTCGATCGAGAATCCATAGACCCAGGACAGGCCCAGGGAAGTCCCGCCGCCGCTGTTCTCGCCCATGAGGACGGGGCTGACGCCCAACTGGAACCGTCCGGCGTTCTCCGTGGGAAGGAGGAGCCCCACCGTGAGGGCCAGCGCATGGCCGACACCTTCCTCGTAGAACTCGCGCGAGTAATTGGCCTCGACGATCGGCAGAAACGAAGGGGCCAGGTGCCAGCCGAGCGCCGCATTCAGCGCCAGGGTGCCGTCGTACCCTGTCGCACCGTCTCCCGTGCCGATCGCGTAGCCGGCCTCCAGGTTGAGGGGGAAACGGCCCAGGTCCCTCTGATAAAGCATGGAGAGGCCGAGGGAGGTGTAATCCTGGGTGACACCCGCGTTGTTGTCCGAGGGGTTGACGCCGACGGGGAGGACGAGCGAGGGGAGAAGGGCAAGGGCCCAGGCGTCCCCCTGGGCCGGACGCCAGCGGCCGACCAGTTCCAGGTCCGAGAATCCTTTGCCCACGCGGGGCTGGGCGTCCTCGACTTCCGAATACGCGAATCCGAAGCCTGCTGTCAGGTCGAAATCCTCCAGGAGACCTGCGGTCAAGCCGAAGGAAAGACCGTGCTCCCTGGCGAGCCCGGTCCCGATGGGATCGCCTTCCGGATCGAAGGCCTTGCGGGTACTCAGGAAGTCCCAACCGAGCGAGATCTCCATGGCCCCGACGTCCACGACCCCCGCGTCGGAGGTGTTGAGCTTGGCGAACTCGGTGTCGTAGGATCCCCCGATCACCGGAAGGGGTGAAAGGGAAAACAGCAGGAGTGACAACAGGAGAGGAAGTGAATGTTTCATGCCGGTGAAAAGCATCCTTTCAAGTGGTATTACGAATGTTTTAATTATAATACCATTCGCCCCCCCCAACAAGGCGATATTTCAGCCGGGAAGGGCCGTGTGGTCGAAGGGATCTCACACAAGTCACGGTTTACGGTTGGGAATACATGGGGAATCGATTGGCGCCTACAATTTCTAATTCCAAATCACACCTGTCCAAGACCATTCAACCGAAGGGCATCTCAAGGCGTCCCCTCACCCATCATTCGTCGCGAAATTCACGCTCGAATGATTGCCCTCTCCCGCTTGCGGGAGAGGGGGAAGGGGAGAGGGGGCTTTTTCGTGGTTGTGTGTTCGAGCCTGTCCAAAACAAGGGTTTGACGGCTCGGACCCGTGAAGGGCGGACGTCTTGGACAGCAGTGATTCCAAATTCCTGATTTCTCATTCGCCTTCGGGGTGCCTTTCACCGAAGGCGCTAGTGCGTGTGTGGGTGAGGGTGTCCGGGATGGCGGTGGGTGATCCGGGGGACCTTGATCGGGGCAAGGCCCGAGAGCGAAAGGGAGGCGTGGTAGACGCCCTTCTGGCTCTTCAAGGCGTCGGCGAGGGCTTGGATCGATGAGGCGCGGCCCTTCACCAGGATCATCTCGGCGCAGAGGTGCTCGTCCAAATGCACATGGGTGGCGGCCAGGACTTCGCCCACGTGGTGGTGCTGAAGATGGGTGATCTTGTGGGAGAGTTCACGCTTCTCGTGGTCATAGACGAGGGTGATGGTGCCGAGGGCGTCGCCCTGACCTTCCCACGCCTTCTGGGCGATTTTTTCGCGCACCAGGTCGCGGATGAATTCCGACCGGTTCGTGTAACGGCTTTTCTTCACCAGGGCTTCCATCTGGCGGGTGAGGTCCTCTTCCATGGCGAAACTGCTTCTCACGATGCGTGACACAAGGCCCTCCGGGGATTCGTAACATGGGGATTATATCCGCCGGAGAATGAAGGGAAGGCAATAAAAAAGGCGGCGCCCCAATCGGGAGCGCCGCCTGAAACCAGGAGAAGAGGTTACTTCTTCTTCACGGCGGCCAGGACCTGGTCCTTGGGGATCGGCTTGGTGCAGAAAAACCAGTCGTAGCATTTCAAATCCTTGCTCTCCATGCGCTCCTTGGCGACGCCGCAGGAACCGGCGGTCGGGACGATAACGTCGTCCCCGGGGCGCCAGTCGGCCGGGGTGGCGATCGAGAAGGCATCGGCCGCCTTCAAGGCCTGAATAATGCGTAGGATCTCGTCGAAGTTGCGCCCCATGCTGAGCGGGTAATAAAGGATGGTGCGGATGATCCCCTTGGGGTCGATCACGAAGACGGCCCGGACGGCCTTCGTGTTGCTCTCCCCCGGCTGCATCATGCCGTACTTGTGGGCGACCTCCATGGTGATGTCCTCGATGAGGGGGAATTTCACCTCGACGTCCTTCATGCCCTTGTATTCGATCTTCTCCTTGATGGTGCGCAGCCACGCGATGTGGCTGTAGAGCCCGTCCACGGAGAGGCCCACCAGCTTGCAGTTCAACTCCTCGAACTGGGGCGCCATCGAGGCGAAGGTCATGAATTCCGAGGTGCAGACGGGCGTGAAATCGGCCGGGTGGCTGAAGAGGATGACCCAGCTCCCCGCGTACTGATCGGGGAAGTTGAGTTCCCCCTGGGTGGTGACGGCCTTGAACGAGGGGGCCTTCTCCCCGATGCGCGGCATGGCGACGGCTTGAGCGTTGGCTTCCATTCTTTCATCTCCTTATGTGGCAGGATGCCGGTCCTGGGGACCGGGTACGGCAGGCGGACAGTCTTGTCCGGTCGGCCCGAGGATTACAAGGGGGGATGAAGGGAATCTTATATCAGCGGCAGGGGGTCGATCCTCTTGCCGTTCCTGCGGATCTCGAAATGCAGGTGGGGGCCGGTACTGCGGCCCGTGGAACCCACCTTTCCGATCCGCTGGCCCTTCCGGACGCTCTGGCCCTCGGTCACGAACATCTTGGATAGATGCCCGTAATAGGTGGTGTAGGTAGCGTTGTGGCGGATCACGATCAGGTTGCCGTAACCGCCGTTGACGCCCACGAAGGTCACCTTGCCCGCGGCGGATGCGAAGACGTCGGTGCCGTAGGGGGCCTTGAAGTCCATCCCGCCGTGATGGGCGTCCTCGCCCGTGAAGGGATCCTTGCGAAGGCCGTAGCGGGACGTCCATCCCCGACCCCAGCCCGAGAAGGGGGCGCCGAAGAACCCGCGTTTCTCGTAGTACTCCTTCCAATCGCTGTTCATCTGGATGGGTTTGGCGTCGGGGATGAAGAGACAGTCCCCGGCTTTCAGGGGACGCCACCAGGAGACGCCGTTCACCGAACGGAGCGTCGCCTCATCGACCTCGTAGAGCTCGGCGATGGACGCCAGGTCCTCCCCGCGGTCGACCATGTGAAGGGTCCCGTTGGCGGAAGGGACGAAAAGGGTCTGGCCCATGAAGGCGGTGAAGGGCATATCCGGGTTGGCCCCCAGGAGCGTCCGAACCGAGATGTTGTAGCGCTTGGCGATGGTCCAATAGTTCTCGCCCAGCTGGACCGGATGCTTGGTCAGCGTGACGGCCTTGGCGCGGAAGCGGGTCGCTTCGATGGGCCGCCGCTCCCGGAAAGGATTCTCCGCTTCCGAGGCCGGGTGTTCCTCGATGACCTCGGCGGCCGTCGTCGCGGGTTCCGACGGAGGCGGGGTCGCGGTACCGCGCGGGGAGGGAATCGACAGGAAAACGAGCGTCGTCAGGAGAACGCCCGCGGCGAAACCGGCCGCGAGGTTCGCGTGGGGCGATGGCGGGAGGCGGAAGTTCAAGAAACGTCCTTTCCAAAAACGAAATGCGTATAGGGCTTGGAGCCCATCCGTCGCCCTTCATGGAAGGCGGTTTCCCGCAGGCCGGCCGCCTCGGCGTGACGGCGAATGTCCCTGGGTGGCATCCCGTGGCCGGCCCGGGAAGGTTCGCGCAGGACGAGGCGGCCCCCGGGTTTCAGAAGACGGGTCATTTCCGCAACGAGCGGGGAACGGTCCTCCTCCGGGACGTCATGCAAGACGAAATGCACGACCGCGGCGTCGAAGGACCCGCCGGGAAGGCGCGCATCCCGCAGGTCCGTCGGGTGGAATTCGACGTTCGTGAAACCCTTCAGACGGCGGCGGGCGATGCCCATCAGACCTTCCGACGTGTCCACGCAGACCAGGGTTCCACCCCCGGAAAGAAGGGGCATGAGGTGCCGGGAAATCGCTCCCGATCCAGACCCGAATTCCAGGACCCGTTCGTCGCCCCTCAATCCCAGGGAAAGGGCAAAGGCCCGGTTGTAGGGCGCGCGCAGGAAGTTCCAGAAGAACGCCTCCAGGATGCGCTCGAGGATCCCGATTTTCTGGAAATCCATGTTGTTGTTCTCCTTTGGCAAAGGAAGGTCGTTCTTGGTGCCTTCGTCCGCCATCGAAATCCCCCGATGGCGAGATCTTGCCGGGGGCGGATGTCTTCGTGGTGAACGGGATCAGAATTCGTATGACGCACCGGCATGACAGGGCTCGACCGCGTCGGGGAAATTTCGGGACAGCACCGTGATGGCCGCGTCACCCGTGCAATGCGCGGGTCGGATATGCCTCACTCCGTGGCGGCGGAAGGCGTCCACGGCCCGCGAAAGCCGTGGGGCTCCGCTCCCCTGGAGATGGAACCCCCCCACCGCGGCCAGGATGCGCTCGCCGCAAAGCGTGGCGATGTGGTCCAGCGTATTGCCCACCCCGGCGTGGGTGCATCCCATGAGGACGACCACGCCGCCCTCGACGCGGATCCAAAGCGCCTGGTCGTCCTCGAGCGGATCGGGAAGGGAACAGGCCTCGTCGAGGAAGAAATCGCCCCCCACACCTTCCTGGGGATCGAGCCGGGGCACGGGTCCCGTGATGCCGATGCGGTCGCTGATCCTCAGGGTCCGCGTGACGCGCACGATGCGGTCCGGGACGTTTTCGAGGGCCTCGCGGCAGGCGGGCGGGATGCCGATCGATTTCGGGGGATCCGGGTCCCGGCGGCGGTATCGGGGAAGGAGGGCCGAGGGGTGCAGGTACCACTTGGCCCGCGTGGTGCCGCCCAGCGCGTGGACGATGCCGCCCGTGTGGTCGTAATGCCCGTGGCTCAACACGACGGCATCGGCTTCCCACCAGTGGATGCCGAGCTTCACCGCGTTCTCGGCGAATAGGGTGCCGGAACCGGTGTCGAAGAGAACGCACGTGCCGTCGCATTCGAGGAAGGCCGAGAACCCGTGCTCCGTGGGGAGGGGGGGTGTGCCGGCCCGGTTGTCCGAAAGGATGGTCAATCGCAACGGTTGTTCCTCCGATCGGCGGATGTCTTTCTATTCCACGGGCGGGGTCTCGCGGATCCCCGTGGCGGCTTCCCTCAGGGTCCAGGCGGCCAGGACGGCGCAATGACGGGAACCCTCCGGAAGCCCCTTCAAACGGTCCAGGAGGTCCGAGGACCGCGCCCGTCCCACCTCCTCCAGCGTTTTTCCCTCGGCCCAGAAGCAGGCGGTCAGGGCGCACAGGAGGGAGGTGTCGCAGCCGTCCGTGTAGATGGCGGCCTTTTCCACGAGGGTGCCCCCGGTCCGGAGCCAGACCTCCATGGTGTCCCCGCAGGGGCCGGTCACGCAGGCGTGGTGCGTGGCTCCTTCCAGGGGACCCACGCCGCGTTCCCAGTCTTTCGGGAACCGCAGGGAATCCTCAGTGGTCACAGGCGTTCGATCCCGTGGTCAGGGTCCCGTCCAGGTAGCATTGGACCAGTTTCTCGGGCGATTCCGCCGGCGCGCCCACGATGACCTCGACGCCCTGGGACCGGAGAAGTTGGACGGCGCGCTGGCCCATCCCTCCCGCGATCACCAGTTGGACGCCCTGCTGGGCGATCCAGGCGGGCAGGACTCCCGGTTCGTGCGGGGGAGGCACGGCGTTTTCGCGACCCAGGATCGCTTTTTTCGAGGGATCCGCCTCGATGAGCGCGAACTTCTCGCAATGGCCGAAATGCATGCAAAGCCGGCCTTCGGCCGTGGGAACGGCGATCTTCATGATGGACTCCTTGCGAATTTCATTTTAACGGAACCAGCCCCGTCTCCGCCGCGATCCTTTCCCGGAGCACGCGCAGGTCCGGCGCGCAGGCGGCGTCGGTGGCCACAACGGCAATCCCTTGGACCTGGGCCCGGGTCACGCCCGGGTCGTAGCGGATGCGGCCGATGGGAAGAGCGCCCAGCCGCCGCGCCTCCTCCTCGATGCGTTCGGTCATGCCCGGGTTCAGGTCCCATTTGTTCACCGCGATGGAGGCCGGGACGCCGAAATGTCGGGCCAGAGCCAGGACCCGCTCCAGGTCATGCTCGCCCGCGACCGTGGGTTCCGTCACCACCAGCACGTGGGAGGCCCCCGTCACGGTGGCGATCACGGGACATCCGATGCCGGGAGGACCGTCCACCAGGACGAGGGGGATGTTCTCCCGCTCGGCGATCCGGCGGGCCTCCCGCCGTACGGTCGCGACCAGCTTGCCGGAGTTCTCGGCCGCCGTGCCCAGACGGGCGTGGACCATCGGCCCGCAATCGGTCTTCGAGACGACCCATTCACCGCAAAGGCGCTCGTTGAAGTCGATGGCTTTTTCCGGGCAGTTCCACACGCAGACGCCGCAACCCTCGCAGGAGGCGCGGTCGATCCGGAAGACATCACCTGCCTTATCGACGGCCTCGAAGCGGCAGACCTCCCGGCAGACGCCGCATCCCGTGCAGACGGCGGGACGGATGACAGCCTCGCGGCCGCTGAAGAAATCCCGGCGTATCACGGTTTCGGGCTTCAGGACCAGGTGCAGGTCGGCGGCGTCCACGTCGCAGTCGGCGATCACGGATCTTCCGGCCATCACGGCCAGGGAGGCGGTCACGCTGGTCTTTCCGGTGCCGCCCTTGCCGCTGATGACGACGAGTTCCTTCATTCGTCACCCTCGGACAAGAGTCGGATGCGCGACAGGAGATCCCGGAGAATGGTGCGGTATTCCGGCAGGGCGTCGACCAGCATTTCCCCCCGCGAATAGCTCTCGGCGATGCGCCGATCGTCGGGGATCTCGGTGAGGAGGGGAATGCCCTGCTCCGCGCAGTACCGGTGTACGCGGTCGTCGCCGGAGCCCATCCGGTTGACGACCACGCCGAAGGGGATCTTCAGCACTCGCACGAGGTCCACGGCCAGGGTCAGGTCGTGGAGGCCGAAGGGCGTGGGTTCCGTCACCAGCACGACGAAATCCGATCCCTTCAGGGTGGTCACGACCGGGCAGGAAGTGCCCGGGGGGGCGTCCAGGATGGCCAGTCCCTCCTTCGGGATCCGCTTCTTCACGGCCCGGATGACGGGTGGCGCCGCGGCCACGCCTACTTCCATCCGACCCGTGACGAGGGCGATGCCCCCTTCGTTCCGGGTCTGGATCTCCCCGACCTTCCTCTCGACCTCTCGGATGGCATGACGGGGACAGATCCGCGCGCATCCCCCGCAGGAATGACAGAGTTCCGGGAAGATCATCGGCTTGTTTCCGGCCATGGCAATGGCGTTGAATTCGCAGACCCGTGCGCATTCCCCGCATCCGTCGCAAAGCGCCCCGTCCACTTCCGGGACGAGGACCCGGACCGCCTCCGACGCGACGGTAGGACCCTTCAGGAACAGGTGGGCATTGGGCTCCTCCACGTCGCAGTCGAGGAGTGCCGCGCCGGGCCCTGCCACCCGGGCGAGGTTGACGGAAAGCGTGGTCTTGCCGGTCCCCCCCTTGCCGGATGCGATCGCGAGGATCATTTCCGGTCCTTTCGCCGGCCCTTCACCCAGAGCAGGGGAAAGACGATGTCGCTGGTACAGCAGGGGATCCATACGGCCAGGAACAGGAAGACGGCAATGGCGGCCAGTTGGCCGATGCCGGGACTTGTTCCCAGGGCCATCTGCATGTGGAAAAGGGAAGCCCAGGTGCTCAGGAACATGTGGAAGGCGTGGGGGAAGCGGGTCCTGGGCCACGCGAAGGCGAGGGCGATGCCGCCCAAGGCCAGGGGATTGACCAGCCACGCTTTCTCGATGAATCCCAGGTGCAGTCCCCGGTTGGGGAGTCCCAGCAGCCATTCCCCCGCGTATGGAATCAGGGAATCGCTCAGGGTCGCGATGCCGACGGAACCCAGGTAACCGATGAGGAGGGTCTTCGCCCAGCCGCCCTTCTCATGGAGTCGGTACATGGCGGTGGTCACCAGGGCGCTCACCAGGACATGCAGGGGATGGAGGGTCCAGAAGAGGGTTTCCGAGACGGGGCGGGGGACTTCGATCCTGTTCAGGACGATCATGAGGAGGATGCCCGAGGCCGCACCGAGAGCCGTGAAGGGGGCGTGGGCGCTGAGTTGCACCAGGATCGTGCGTCGATTCATGGTTGGGTCTCCCGGGTCCGTTCCAGCACGAGGGCACCGGGCGACACGCCCGCTCGCTCGGCGATCACGGGGCACTTGGCCTTGAAAAGGAAGAACATCCTCCGCGTCTCGTCGTTCAGGGATTCGTAGTTCCCCTGGCCCTTCGCCAGGACCAGGTCGGCGGCCGCATAGGCCTCCCGAAAAGATGCATTGCAGTCCGACAAGAGGGTGGCCGGCGCGTCGGAGCCGTTGGCGATGACTGGCACGATCCGGTCGAGTCCGACGGCCAGCGCGTCCTCCATCACGGCATCGTTGAGGACCGGGCCGCCCCTCACGGCCACCGTGACGCGGGAGGGTCCCAGGTGCTCGATGAGCAGGCGGTCGAAGACGATCTCCCCGGCGTTATCGGCGAGATACAGGATGTCGCGCGCCAAGTCGACGGCCCGGCGGTACCCCTCTGGATCGCCTTCCAAGGGTTGGGTGAGGGCCTCCCGCAGGGCCTGTCGCACGGCGCTCTCCTCGATCTCGCCGTGGGCGCCCATGTCGATGACGTTGCCTGCGATGGCCAGGCGGGTCCGGAACAGGAGCGGATCCTTCGCGGCCGCGATCTCCGGCTCCAAATCCGACCTCAACACGGTGGCCATGCGGTTCAACCGGTCCTTCGCCACGCGATAGGGGTCCGCGACGCCGGTGAGTTCGCGCAGGCGCCGGTGGATGCGCTGTCCCATGACCGGGGGGGGCAGGGAGAGGTCCGCCTGGGCGGCCCAATCCATCACCTCCCGCACGATGCGCTCCTGCACGGCGGGATCCGGGGAGTAGAGACGGCTGGCCTCGAGCGCCTGGCGCACGAAGCAGGGCATGCAGTCGAGGGGGGTCTTCATGCCGGGATCAAGCCCAATGCCCTTCGACATCGGCTCCGGCGGCTTCCTTCAACTGTCCGGCCCGGTAACGGGTCAAGGCCTCCTCAACCGTGGCGGCATCGGTGTTGTAGATCTTCACGCCCGCGGCCGACAAGACCCGGAAGGCCTTGGGGCCGCAATGGCCGGTCACGAGCGCTGTTGCTCCCGCCTTGGCCACGGTCTGGGCCGCCTGGATGCCCGCTCCCTGGGCCGCCTGGAGGTTCTGGGCGTTGTCGAAGACCTCGAAATCGTTCAGGTCCAGGTCGAAGACCAGGAATCTCGCGGCCCTCCCGAAGCGGGGGTCGAGCGGGGCCTTCAGGTCGGTCCCCGATGTGGTGAAAACGATCTTCATGTGTTCTCCTTGGGGTGGTCACCGACGTTCATGAAGGGAAGCGCGGCCGAACGGGAGATTCCCCGCCCGGCCGTGATCGGGCCGTTTCCTGCGCGTTCAGGACCTGTCGGATTCGATCTCCGAAAGCCGCTTCCGGATGGATTCCAGTTCCGACTGGAGCCGATCCGCCTGGTTCTCAAGGGTGGTCTTCTCCGAATCGGGATTCGCCGGGGCCGAGCCCCAACCGAAAAGGCCCGAGATGTTGAACCCGTTCCTCCAACCCCATCCGCCCCCGCCGAATCCGCGCCTGCGGCCGAAACCACGGACCGGTGCGCCGCTCATGAATCCCGGCGCCCCGTTTCCCGCGCAGAAACCCGCGGCCCTGCCGGTCCTGGGACCCGCTCCCGCAGGGCCCGTTCTGTCTCCTCTGGGCATGACGACACTCTCCTTTTTCCCCTATCCCCGGGTCATGACGGACTCGCAGGAGGGAGATCGCTGTTCAAGGCAGGGAGCGCCTCGCTGATGGGGCGGCATTTTCCGACACCCCGGGGGTCAGTCCCCGTTCTTTCCCCAACCGTTCCGGTTTCCCCGGTTCCGGTGCCGTCCGCAGCGCGGGCAGTTCCGGGCCTCTTCGGGGCTGGTGTGCACGGCCCCACCCTCGATATTGAGGACCTTGCCGTTCACGACGGCGTCGGAGACCTTCTTCCGGGCCGATTCCAGGATATTGCCAAGCGTCTGCCGGGAGACGCCCAGTTTCTCGGCGGCCTCCTCCTGGTACATCCCTTCGAGGTCCACCAGGCGGACGGCTTCCAACTCGTCGAGATGGAGAAGGACTTCCTTCAGGAAACCCCGGGGAACGCCCTGGGGCTTGAAGGAGGAGCAAAGGGGTTTCGAGCCGACGCGTCGGCAACGTTCGGGACGAGGCATGAATGGTAATTAGCATATGCCAATAACAATGTCAAGGCCAGGGGTGGTTAAATAAGTCCATGAACCCGTCCCGCCGCCCCATCCGGATCGCGATGCTTCGGGTGATCCTTGCCGTTCTCGGATTGGGACTTTCCGCCGAGCTCACGAGGATCCATGTCCTCGTCCACACCGACCCCTCCTACCATCCGCTCTGCGACGCCGGAGGCCAGGCGCGCTGCGGGTCCATCGCCCTTTCGCCGGATTCGGTCTTCGCGGGTGCTCCCGTGTCGGCCTGGGGCGTCCTGGCCTATCTGACGCTCCTGGGGCTGGCTCTCGCGGCCCTTCGTCGGGTTCCCGCGGGCGGTTCGCGCCTTGCGGGGTCGATCCTTCTCCTCTCCTTCCTGGCCTGCCTGGTTTCCCTTCGCCTTGCCTGGGTGTCGGCCTTCCGGATCGATGCCGTCTGCGTGTATTGCACGATCCTGCACCTGCTGAACGCCGCCCTTCTCCTCCTCTCGGTCCTCGATCTGGAGGCGAGCGGTTCCGGCGTCGTCCAGGCGCTCCGTGAGGATCTCCGGGAGGCGGTCTCGCGGCCCCGTGCGGTCCTTGTTGCGCTCGCAACCGTCCTGGGAACAGCCGCGTTGATCGGGGCCGGATGGCCCGCCTATTGGCGACTTCCCGATCTGGGTGGAAGCGGCTTGGACCGGGGCGTGACGGCCGAAGGCGAACCCTGGATCGGGGCGAGGGATCCCAAGGTCACGATCGTCGAGTTCACCGATTACGAATGCCCCTATTGCCGGCTGGAGCATCGGCGCATCCGGCAACTCGTGTCACGCCATCCGGACCGGGTTCGGCTCGTTCACCGTCATTTCCCGCTCGATGCGGCCTGTCATCCGGGCCTGGAACGCCCTTTCCACCGCCACGCCTGCCGGTTCGCCTTTTTCGCGGAATGCGCCGCGCGACGGGGGCTTTTCTGGGAGGCCAACGACGCGCTGATCCGTGAACTGGAACAAAGAAGGCCGGAGCGGGTGCGCCTGGAGGACCTCGCGGTCCGGATCGGCCTTCCGGCGAAGATCCTCCGGGAATGCATCGAGGGCGGGGATGCGGGCAAGCGGATCGAACGGGACATCCGCGAGGGGATCCGGCTCGGGGTGAACGGGACGCCCACCTACCTGGTCAACGGAGTCCTGCAGGAAGGGACCCTTTCGGAAGCGGCCCTCTCGGCCTTCCTTTCAGCCGGGAAACCGGCTCCTTGACCTTTCCAACTTGCACCCGGAACCCAAAGGGCCTATTATTGGCATAGGCCAGTTATTTCAACTCCATTATCTCTGTCGGGCTTCGGCCGACTATCGGGATGACGAATAGGACCGCCGTGAAGGATTTACCCGAGGTGAAAAAACCCGCCTGCCTCCTCCTGGGATTGGCCCGTTCGGTCGCTTTCCTGACCGCGCTCGCGGGTCTTCACGGCTTGCTTCTATTCGTCCTCGGCGTGACCCAGGGCTGCGTGAGGCAGAAATGCTACGAGGACCTGGATTGCCCCGCGCCGAAGATCTGCAACGCTTCCGGGCGCTGCGTCTACCAATGTACGAAGGACGACGATTGCGGCATCGGCTTCCAATGCATCGGCAACCGTTGCAAACCGGCTTCCGGAGGATCCATCACCTGTCCCGATGACATGGTGCCGGTGGCCGGGGTCTTCTGTATCGACCGGTACGAGGCCTCGCGCCCCGACGCCAACGCGACCTGGGAAGGGGCCGACGGCAGCGAGGCCCGGAGCGTGCCGGGCGTGATCCCCTGGCAGGTGCAGGACAACGCCACGGCCGAGGCGGCCTGCCAGGCCGCGGGCAAGCGGCTTTGCACCCCCGAGGAATGGCTCCTCGCCTGCGAAGGGCCGGACGGGACCGTCTATTCCTACGGCGACACCTACGAACCCACCACCTGCAACGGCATCGATGCCTTCGGTCCGTGGCCGGAATATTGGCTGTTCCACCTGATGCCGACGGGCTCCTTCCCGAATTGCACCAACGAGTGGGGCGTCCTCGACATGAACGGGAACCTCTGGGAACACACCGCGAACGGGGATGACAGCACCGTCCGGGGCGGCGCCTTCAACTGTTCCGATTCGGCCTATCTCCACCGGTGCCAGTACGTGCCAGGTTGGGTGCCTTCCGCCCGGGGTTTCCGTTGTTGCATGTCCCCGCCCGCGGAGGGCGGGGCGACCGGCGCGGCGATGGGGCTCGGTCATCCCCTCGACCCCCTGGGGCCTTGACCATGGCCCGATCCCCGCTTCCGGCGGTCCTCCTGCTCCTTTTCCTCCTGGTTCCCGGATCGCCCCGTTCCCAGGATCTTTCCGCCGAGGCCCGCGCCCGGGACCTTCTCGACCGCGGACGCTCGAAAGAAGCCGTCGCGCTTCTCAAGGACGCTCTCTCCGCGAATCCCGCGGATGCGCGCACCCTGCGATTCCTTCTGGCCCGGGCGTACCTGGCGGATCAAAACGACTTCTGGGCCTTGAAGACCCTCTCGGAGCAAGCGGTCCGGGATCCCGATGATCCCGAGGCGCCGCTCCGGATGGCCTGGGTTCATGTCCAGCAGGGGGCCTTGGATCCGGCCCGGGAGATCCTGGAGACGACCGAGGTCCCGCCCGGAGGCGTCCTGGCGGCCAGGGCCTCGCTCCTGAAGTCCATCGTGGAGCGCCACGCGGGAAGGTCCACGGAGGCAAGCCGTCACCTCTCCGCGGCTCGGCAAAGTCCCGCCGCCTTCCCGGAAGACCGCCGGGCCATCGCCCACTTCGCCGCCCTGGACCCCGGGTTCGTCCCCATCCTTTCCGGAAGGGTGGACTTGAACGGCGGATGGGTGGAGAACGCCCTCACGGGTTCGCCCGCGGACCCGACGGCTGCGGACGAGGACGCTTCCAGCCCCAGCGGGAACGCGTCCCTCTGGGTGAGCCTGGCCTATCCCGAGGGCGGGAAACCTTCGATCGTGCGTCCCGTGCTGGAGGCCCAAGCGAAAGGGAACGGGTATTCCCGGCGTCAGGCACGGGAACTCGGCCACCTCATCCTGGGTGTCCGTCCGGTGGTCCTTTCTCGGGCAGGGGATTGGCGGGTGCTGGCGGGGTACCGTTTCGAGGCGTCCCAGGTGGTCGCGGGGGACCGCTACGAGCCGGGGCCCCTGTGGTTCTACGAGGCCCACCGCGGCGAATTCGAACTCGAAATGCCGGGCGGCTGGATGGCCTTCGGAGGCGCGGGGCGCCGGCTCTTCCGCGAGTCGGGCCGCAGTCGACTCGAGACCGACGGGGGTTTCGCGAAGAACCTTGCCCTGGGGAGGCGGATGCGGCTCGTGGCAGCCCTGACGGGACGCCGTTACCTGGCCGATAAGGACCCTTACCACCTGTGGGGAGCCTCCGCCCTCGTCACCCTCGATCTGCGCCTCTTGGCGGGGTGGTCCCTTCGCGCGGGCCTCACGGCCTCGCAGGATGCGTATCCCGCGTCCACCGGGTATTTCGATGCGACGCGGGGTTTCCTTTCGCGCCGGGAGACGAGTGGAAAGGCCTCGGTCGGATGCTACCTTCCTTCCTGGGCGCCGGGGGTGAAGTCCGGGATCGTCTACGAGTACGCCCTGCGGGAGAGCCGCATCGACGCCTACGATTACCGCGACCACCGCGTGTTCCTCAGGGTATTGGCCACCTTCGCGACGAAACCGGCCCTGCCGGGCGAGGAAGCCCCTCCCGGGCACGTCGAGATCGATTACGGCCTGGAAGGAAGCCTCCTCGACGAGCGGGTCCAGGACCTCCTGCGCCAGGACGAGTCCGTGCAGAGGAGTTCCTCGTGCCTCGACTGACCGGGTCCCTTTCCGATCCCTTTCCGCCCCTGACCGTGGCCGCGCGGGACGCGGCAGTGCTGGTCCTGCTCTGCGCCGGCATCGCCTTCGCCTTCAACGCGTTGCGCCGTGAGGGAATCCCCCTCGTGCAGAAGATCGAGTACGAGATCCTCGTGCCCTGCCCGGAGACGCTGGGTGAGGCGGATCCCGTACCGGCGGACAGCCCCCTGCTCACGGACGGGCGCACGCTCCTCCTCGACGCCCGCTCTCCCGAGGAGCACGCCCGTTGGAGCCGGGAAGGGTCCTGGAACGTGCCCTTCGACTATCTTTCGCCCACCGATCCGGCCGTCGTGAAAAGGATCGCGTCCTCGAAGGCCGCGCGGGTCGTCGTGTACGGCGACGGGGCGGACCCGGATTCCGGGGAACAACTGGCCCGGGAGATCGCGGGCCGCGGCATCCGCAACGTGGGGTTTGTCCCCGGCGGCGCGGTGTCCCTGAAAGCGGGGGAAGGTCGATGAACCACGCTCTCTTCCGCCGATGGAACCCCTGGCTGGCCCTCATCGTGCGTCTCTACATGGGGGGGCTCTTCGTGGCGGCTTCCTGGCACAAGATCCTGCATCCGGCGTCCTTCGCCCTGGACATCGCCACATACCAGATCCTTCCCCTCTACCTCGTGAACGCCATGGCCATCGTGCTTCCCTGGGTGGAACTGGCGGCGGGACTGATGCTCATGGCGGGGATCCGGAACCGGGCGGCGGCCCTCCTCGTCACAGGGATGATCGCCCTTTTCACCGTGGCCCTCGTCATCGCCGTGTCGAAGGGGCTCGACATGTCCTGCGGTTGTTTCGCCTCCCAGGGGATGGAGGATGATCCCATCTCCTGGATCACGGTCCTGAGGGACCTGGGCTGGCTGGCGCTTTGCCTCTATATACTGTTCCTCGACCGGGCCCCCCTGGGGGTCGACCGTTTTCGCGCCTTGAAAGGAGCCGCCGAATGAGGATCCCGGTTATCATCGCCGCCCTACTGGCGGGCTTGACGGTCGCGGCTACGGCCCTGGCCCAGGCCCCCTGCGAGGGACTCCCTCCGGAGAAAAAAGTGCTGTGGGAAGGCGTGCTGGCGACCCTCCATCCCTATGACGCCTGTGATGGCACCTTCAAGGAATGCCTGGCCGAAAAACCGCCGAAACCCCTGGTCCTACGGCTGACCGCGGACCTTTGCCGGAGGGTTTCCTCGGGGAAGGACCGCGCCGAGCTGGAACGGGGCCTGTCCCGGAGGGCGCAGTCCGTCCTCCCCATGGGAAAGGCCGTTGTTCTTACGCTGGAGGAGGCCATGTGCGCGGGCGAGCCCGGAGCTCCGGTGACAATCGTTTGCTTCGCTTGCTCCCGGTGCCCCTATTGCAAGGTCATCGTTCCGGGTCTTTATGAGGCCGTTACGAAGGGCGTCCTGAAGGGCAAGGCGCGCCTCTACTACAAGTTGTTCCCCATCAAGGACCATCCCGGCTCCATCGAGGGGGGGCTGGCCATGACGGCCGCGGCGCGGCTGGGCCGGTTCTGGCCCTTCACGCTGGATCTCTACGCGAGATTCGATTCCTTCTGCCCCAAAAACCTCGCGATCCGGGCCGGGGAGGCGGGGATGGAGAAGGCCGCTTTCGAGGCCGTGGTGGCGGCCCCGGCGACGAGGGAAGCGCTGGTGCAGTCCAAGAAGGAAGGGTTGAAGTACAAGGTCGAATCGACGCCCACGCTTTTCATCGACGGCAGGAAATACGTCTACGAGGTCGGGATGGAAGCCATCCTCGACGTGGTGGAGGAAGTCCATGAGAATCGCATCGCCTCGCGCTGAACGATCCCGATCCCTGGCCGGTTGGGCGATGCCCTTTCTCGTCCTGGCCGTCCTATTGGGCGCGGCGGCTTGCCGCCAGAAGCTATCCTCCCCGACCCGGCCTTCCCCGGCGCCTCCCGTCCTGCCCGCGGCCACGGCCACGCCGGTGGGGATGCTTTTCTTCGACGACTTCAGCGTGGACCGGGGATGGACCTACGGCCCCGAATGGCAGAGGGGACCCGCCGTGGCCTCCAGCGGCCAAGGTTACGGTTTTCCCGACCCGGCTTTCGACCATACGAATACGGCGGACAATTACCTGGCGGGAGCCGTCATCGGGGGCAACGTTTCGACCCAGGCCCACGAGTTCTACTATCTGACCTCCCCGGCGTGGGATGCGACGGGCTTTTCATCCCTCCACCTGTCCTTCTGGCGCTGGTACAACGGCGATTACCTCTATTACATGGAAGGGGTCGTGGAGGTTTGGAACGGCAGTGCCTGGATCCAGCTCTTCAGCACGGGCGGATCGCCGGGCGTCACCGACGAGGGCTGGGCCTTCCAGGCCTTCGACCTGACCCCCTATCTGAACGTCCAGTTGCGGGTGCGCTTCGGGCACCAGGTCCTGAGCTCGGCGGCCTTCATCGCTTCCGGATGGAACCTGGACGACGTGCTTCTCGGGTCCACGCCGCCCATCGTTCCGTCGGCCACGCCCACTCACACACCGAGTCCCACCTGGACGCCGACCCGGACGCCCACACCCACTTCCACCGGCTATTGCGGAGGGGCGGCGGGCACCTGCACCGAGACGTTCACGCCGAGCTTCACCCCGACCTTCACGGAGACCCTCACGCCCACCCCGACCCCGACCTGCATGCATCCCGTGACGATCCTGGACGACGCACCTCTGCCGAACCACACGCCCAGCGCGGAGCATCCGCTTACCGTCGGGACGCCCGTGATCATGACGAGCCAGGCGGAATGTGACACCTATTCCCCGGGCAATCCCTTCTGCGCCGGGGTGGATTTCGGCCAGCACTCGCTGATCCTCTACCAGTCGGTCCTCTGCTACAACTCGTTCCTGGTGAACGGCGTCACGGAGGACTGCTTCGGGTCGCTGATCGTGGACGCGACCTGCACGCTCGGGTGCCCCGTCTGCTGCTCGACGGACCCGGTGTACCGCTACACCCTCATCCCGAAGACCCTCCTTCCCATCGGGGACGTCCATTGCCTCTCTCCGTGAGACGCCCCGGCTTTCCGGCGCCCTATTTCCTGTAGAATGGGCGCGTTCAAGGCCGTCCCTCCGGGTCCACCCTTGAACGACATCCTCCTCCCGGGAAGGCGCCCATGACCGGAACCCTGATCAATACCGCCGCCGTCGCCGCCGGGGCCCTGCTGGGCCTGGCGGGGGGCCGCCGGGTCAAGCCGTCCCTCCAGGAGCACGCCTTGAAGGCCATGGGCGTGTTCACGCTGGCCCTGGGCATCTCCCTTTTCCTCAAGACGCAGGAACCCCTGCTCGCGCTCGTATCGCTGGTGGCGGGAGGGTTGATCGGGACCGCGTGGGGGCTGACACGGCGCATCGGCCTCTTGGGGGATTTCCTGAAGCGGTTGATCCATCGGAACCGACTGAAGGCGGGAGAGCGGTTCACGGAAGGGTTTGTGACGGCCAGCGTCCTCTTCTGCGTGGGGCCCATGACCATCCTGGGCAGCTTGAACGACGGGCTCAGGGGGGATTGGCAACTGTTGGCCATCAAGTCGGCCATGGATTTCGTGGCATCCCTCACCCTGGCGGCTACCCTGGGATGGGGGGTGCTGGTGTCCGGATTGACCGTGCTTTTCGTTCAGGGATCCTTGACCCTCTCGGCGGCCTGGCTTTCCGTCTTCCTCTCGAATGACCGCGTGATGGCGGACCTCACCGCGACGGGGGGCCTTCTCGTCGTCATCATCGGGTTCCAACTGATCCGGGTGGGGAAGTGGCAGCCGGCGGATTTCCTGCCGGCGCTTTTTTTATGCCCCCTCCTGTCTTCGGTTGCGGCCCGGTTCCTGAACGGCTGAGCGTCATTCCTCCGATTCCGTGACATCCGGTCCGGCTGGCGGCGCGCCCGTCCTGAGGTCCTCCGAGCGGTCCGCGGGCAACCCGAAGCGTTCCAGGATCTCCTTCGAGGCTTTCTTCGCTTCTTCCGCATCCAGCACGATCCGGCGTCCGCTCTCCGACTCCGGGTCCATCTCGACGAGATGATACCCGTCCACCGGTTTCTCGAAGGCCCTCACGAGCGACGCCATGTCCGCGATCTCCTCCCCGTTCACCCGCCGCACGACGACCTGCTCGATGTCGTGGTATCCCACGTTGACCTTGTGGGGAAGGATCTGGTTCAGCACGACCACCTCGCTCCGCTTCGGCGTGGCGGTCAGGGCCTCGTAGGCCCAGCGGAACTTGGAAGGCACCGAATCCCACCGGCCCCAGGAGGCCATGTAGTTGAAGGTGAGGCGCGTGAACACGAGTCCCGCGTGGACGTAGTACGTGGGAAGCGTGTCGTAGGCGGGGCGGGGGACCAGGACCCTTCCCTCGCGATAGACGGCGGTGAGGTCCAGGATCTTCCCGTCGCGCAGGACCTGGAGCGCGACCTTCTCCCCCACCTGGTGTCGGCTGTTCAAGTGGGAGTAGTTGAGGCGTTCCAGCCCCCGGAAGGGGATGGTCCCGTCGTTGGCGATCCGCACCCCGTCCACGGCCAAAAGGACGTCGCCCTCCCGCAGGATCCCGTCGACCGATCCGCCCGGGGTGATGCGGGTGACGAGCACGCCGCTCTGGCCCTTTTTCATGTGGTGCCGGGCGCGCAGGGACTCGTTCTCCATCTTCTGGGAATAGACGCCCAGCTTGGGCACCCCGTCGTAGCGGCCGTCGGCGATATCCCGGAAGAAACCCTGGATGATGGTGACCGGCACCACGTAGCCGGTGTTCTCGACGCCGGAGCCGGAGAAGGACTGGAACGAGATGCCGACGCATTTCCCGGCCTTGAAGACCGGCCCACCCGAGTTGCCGGCGTTGATGGCCGCGTCGGTCTGGATGGCCAGGAGGCTCGACTGGGAGTGGACGTAGTTCTGCACCTCGATGCGCGAGACCACGCCCTCGGTGATGGACAATTCGTTGCCCCCGATGGGGAAGCCGTAGGCCGCCACCTTGTCGCGCTGGCGCGGCAGGTCGCCGAACGCCACGGGGGTGGTGCCCTTGAAGAAGGAGGGGTCCTCGACCGAGAGGAGGGCCGTCTCGCAGTCATGGCCCACGAACTCCACGCGGGCCGTGAAGCGTTCGGTGTCGCCCACCTTGAGGACCTGGACGAAGACCGCGTCCGAGACCACGTGGGCGTTGGTGAGGATCCGGTTGCCCTTGAGGATGCAGCCCGAGCCGCTGGACTGGTACTGGGGCCCCATGACCCAGGGCTGGAACCAGTCGGGTTTCTTCACCACCGTGAAGATCTTCACGACGCTGTGCTTCAAGGCGTCGCTTTCCTGGGCGCGCAGGGTGGGGGAGGGAAGCAGGAGGGTCAGGATCGCGATCGCTAGCAGGCATCGTCTCATGGTTGACCTCGTGAACGGATGGATGATGTGGCGGGGACATTATGCCCCCGGGGAGAGGGGGGCGTTCCAACAAAATCCGCTTCGGAGTGGCAAGGCGCGAGGGATTGGAATATCCTTGGTGCAGTCCGTGTGGGATCCCAGGGGAGGCGCGCCTTGCTCAAGAAGTACCGCATCACCGCCGGCCGTCTCGTGCAGGTCCAGGACGACCCCGCCCATGTCCTCGTGTACGTGGCCCCCGACGAGGAGGAGAAGAAGGTCCTCCTGGGCGAGATGAAGGTGGACGAGCACACCCTCCTGTCGGCTCTCGACCCCGACGAGTTGTCCCGGCTCGAGTTCGAGCCGGAGCACATGGCCGCCATCTTCAAGAGGCCCAAGTCCTACACCGGCGGCCCCCATTTCGAGCTGGGCATCGCCTCCACCGGCGCCTTCCTTTTCAAGAAGCAACTTGTCATCGTCCTCGACTGCGACGTGCCCGTCCTGGACTACTTCATGAACAGCCGCGTGACCACGCCCGGCAACCTCTTCCTCAAGATGCTGTACCGCTCCATTTTCCACTTCCTGGAGCACCTGAAGGTCATCAACAAGATCTCCGACGAGCTCCAGGACAAGATCAACGCCTCGATGGAGAACCGCTACCTCATCAACCTCTTCGAACTGCAGAAGAGCATGGTGTTCTACTTGTCCGCCATCAATTCCAACGCCACCCTCATCGAGAAGCTCAAGCACAACCTGGGCAAGACCGACCTCACACCGGAGGACGCGGAGTTCCTCGACGACATCCAGGTCGAGAACAGCCAGTGCTACAAGCAGGCCGAGATGCTCTCCAACATCCTGGCGGCCCTGCTCGCGGCCCGCGCCTCCATCGTCTCCAACAACCTGAACATCCTCATGAAGGCCCTCAACCTCATCACGGTGGGCATCATGGTGCCCACCTTCGTGGTGAGCGCGTTCTCGATGAACGTGCGGATCCCCCTCTCGGGCCTGCACAACGCGTTCTGGGTGATCATGGGAATCGCCCTGGCCTCCGTGATCGGCTTTCTGGCCTACCTCCGCATCCGGAAGTGGTAGGAGCGATCCTTTGAGAATCGTCAGTGATTCCATCCCGCGGGCCGAGATCAGGGAAATGGCCCAAAACCTTTTTGGCGATATGGTCAAAGGTGTCGTTGATGTCGAGCGGGGGTGTTTGGCTTTGGATGCCGAACTCCACGCCGACCTGGAAACCGCGCTTCTGGAGCAAGGTTCGCAGCAAAAGCACCTGTGGGGCATCAACCTCTATCCGGACGTGACGGGTCCCGAATGGTTGGAGTTCGATTCGATGATCAACATACGTCCAGGGCAAGGCAATCGCAGCCGGGGCGTCGAGGACGCGATGATACGGGATCGCATCCGTGAGATCGTGGGCCAAAGGGTGAAGGGATGAATCCTGTTCACGTGAATCTGGCCGCAGGTCGCTGGAAGGAATTGTCCCTCGTCGAGCAGATGGCGAACATCGGCAGCGAGGTGGAGCGTTGTCTCAATTGGAGGGCCCGCGGAAATGCCGACCTTGCGGAACGCGCCTTCGAGCGGTCGCTGGAACTCATCGACCTGACCCTGGATGATCCAAAGAACCGCCACCGCTCCAGGGAAGTGGCCCGGGTGCGGGAAATATGGGCTGGACACGGTCGAGGCGGCGAACTGGACACTTCCAGCGACGAGTCATGGCGCCGGTATTTCCTTTCCTATGCCGTGGCCGCCCGGAGGAACCGTTAAGCCGGCGGGCGCGTAACACTCCACAGAGGTCCCATCCCATGAAGCAGATCGTCGTCACCCGCCACGGTCTTCCCGATGTCTTGAAGCTTCGGGAGGCGCCGGACCCACGCCCCGGCCCGGGGGAAGTCCTCGTTGCGGTGCGCGCCTGCGGCGTCAACTTCGCGGACCTCATGGCTCGCAAGGGGCTCTATCCCGGCGCACCGGAACCGCCCGGCGTCGTGGGATACGAGGTCTCCGGCGTGGTGGAGTCCGTTGGCGAAGGGGTCGATGCCTCGTGGATCGGACGGGAAGTGCTGGCGGGCACGAATTTCGGGGGCTATTCCTCGAAGGTGTCCGTGCCCCTGGACCAGGTCTACCCCAAGCCGGGGAATCTTTCCTTCGAGCAGGCCGCGGGCCTTCTCGTGAACTACCTCACCGCCTGGCAGCTCGTCGTGGCGATGGGCGGCCTGAAGCCGGAGGAGACGGTCCTGATCCACAACGCGGGAAGCGGGGTGGGCCTGGCGGCCCTCGACGTCGCGCGGCACCTGGGCGCCTGGACGATCGGCACCGCCAGTGCGGGCAAGCACGAGTTTTTGAAGGCCCGGGGCCTGGGTCACGCGGTCGATTACCGGAAGGAGGATTTCGTCCGGGCCGTGAGGAGGATCACCTCGGGGAAGGGCGTGGAACTCGTCCTCGATCCCCTGGGCGGCGCCTCCTGGAAGCGCAGTCTGAAGGTCCTCTCGCGCACGGGTCGGCTCGGGGTCTTCGGGGTCTCCACGGTTTCCGAGTCCTCCTGGGGCGTCTGGGGTTTCCTCAAGCTCCTCCTTTCCTCCCCGTTCCTGCATCCGGTGGACCTGATGAACCGGAACCGGGGTGTCTTCGGGGTGCACCTGGGTTATATGTGGAAGGAGAAGGAAAAACTCCGCGCCTGGATGGGGGAGGTCCTGAAGGGGGTGGAGAAGGGGTGGGTGCGTCCCCACGTGGATCGTACCTTCTCCTTCGGGGAAGCGTCCCAGGCCCACCGTTACATCGAGGAGCGCCGGAACATCGGCAAGGTCGTGCTGGTCCCCTGAGATTCCAAGCCCCTTGCCTTTCGGCCCCCTTTTCTCCCATAATCCCCGGGTCGCCTCGGGGCGGCCGGGCGTGTGTCTCCTCCGAACGCCTCAACCGGGCTCCCCGAACATCCCTCTTCATAAGGAGAAGCCGCTCATGGGCACGCAAGGAAGGAAGATCGTCTCCCTGGACCTCAAGGTCCTTCTCAAGCAGTTGAACAAGGCCTTCGCGGACGAATGGCTGGCCTACTACCAGTACTGGGTGGGCGCCAAGGTGGCCCAGGGCCGCATGCGTGGCATCGTGGCCAAAGAACTGGAGGAGCACGCCGGGGAGGAACTGGAACACGCCGGGATGCTCGCGGACCGGATCGCCCAGCTGGGCGGGACGCCGCTTTTGAAGCCCGAGGACTGGGCGAAGGAGACCAACTGCGGCTACGACACGCCCTCGAACCCCGAGACCAAGGCGCTCCTGGCCCAGAACATCAAGGGCGAGCAATGCGCCATCGTCACCTACAAGAAGCTCCTGGACATGGTCCGGGGCAAGGACGACATCACCGAGAAGATCGTCCTCGAGATCCTGGAGGACGAGGTGGAGCACGAGGAGGACCTCCAGGCGATGCTGGAGGACATGAAGACCCCTCCCCGCTGATCCTTCATCAGGCCGGGATCCTTCCGGCCGGGGGTAACGCATGATCGAGTGGTTGGGTTCGATGCATCCCGTGAAGGCCGCCCTTTGGGGCGGCCTTTTCACTTGGAGCATGACCGCGGCCGGCGCGGCCATGGTTTTCCTCACGCGCAAGGTGAACGACCGTCTCCTGGCCTCCATGCTCGGCTTTTCGGCCGGGGTCATGGTGGCCGCCAGTTTCTGGTCCCTCCTGAACCCGTCGATCGAGATGGCCGAAGCCGCGGGTGGACCTGCTTGGGTCCCGGCGGTCACGGGTTTCCTCGCCGGTTGCGGTTTTTTGAGTCTTGCCGACCGCTTCCTGCCGCACCTGCACCTGGACCGGCCCCTGGAGATGGCCGAGGGACTCCACACGAAGTGGAAACGCACTACCCTCCTCGTCCTGGCCATCACGCTCCACAATATCCCGGAAGGGCTCGCGGTGGGGGTGGCCATGGGCGCGGCCGCCCAGGGAGGGGAGGCGGCCCTCGCGGCCGCCGTGGCGCTGGCCTTCGGCATCGGCATCCAGAACTTCCCGGAGGGGCTCGCCATTTCCATGCCTCTGCGGGCCAGCGGTTTTTCCCGGGTGAAGAGCTTCATGGTGGGCCAGGGTTCGGGACTCGTCGAGCCGCTCGCCGCCGTTCTCGGCGCCGCGGCCGTCTTCTTCGTGCGGCCGATCCTGCCCTACGCCCTGGCCTTCGCCGCGGGCGCCATGCTCTTCGTGGTGGTGGAGGAACTCATCCCCGAGTCCCAGAGCGGCGACCATGGGGATATCGCCACCCTCGGCTTCGTGGTGGGGTTCACGGTCATGATGTTTTTGGACGTGGCGCTCGGCTAAATGGTCGGCTACGCCGACGGTGTGAAAGGTTTGAAAGGTGTGAAGAGTGTGAAAAGCATGGCTGAGATGATCCAAGTGGTCGGGTAATGATGAATGAGGAATGGCCGGTGATTCCGGCGTCGTGAAGGTCAGGCCGGGGAGACGCGGGACATCCAGAAGGAGACGGCCGCTCCGAGGATCAGGGTAACGAGCGAGGAGACCAGGACGCCTGGGGTTCCCGGGATCCCGGGGTAGATCTCCCAGATGGACGCGGCCAAGAGGCCGAGGATGAAATAGTACGTCGTCGCGGGCGCCTTGCTGAGGCAGACCTTGATGATCTTCGAGAAGACCAGCACGCCGACGCCGGCGCCGATGGCCACCACTCCCAGCACGGGCACGGCCATCGCCTTGATGGCCGCGATGATGACGGCATATTGGCCCAAAAGCACGAGGATGAAGGACCCGCTGATGCCCGGGACGATCATGGCCCCTCCCGCCAAAAACGCCGCCAGGAGGAGAGTGGAATAGCCGGCGCCCCCCGTGGGAAACACGACCTCCGCACCGGCCGCCGCCTCCTTGGCGCCCTCGCCGAACAGGGAGGGAAGGATGACGACCAGCATGCCCAGGATGAAGAAGAGGACCCTCGCGGCACCCGGCTTCATGTCCCCGTGCGACTTCCAGATGGCGGGGATGCCTCCGATGATGAGGCCCAGGAAGGCGTAGATCGTCGCCTGGTAGTGGTTCTTGAGCAGGTAATCCAGAAGGTTCGCCAGCATCAGGATGGCGGCCGCGGCCCCGGCCCCGATGACGATCAGGAAGAGGAGGTATTCCTTCCTTTTCTTGGGGGAATCGAAGAAACAGGCGATGGCCTCGATCAGGCGGTCATAGAGCCCGAGGACCACGGCCATCGTGCCGCCGGAAACCCCGGGGATGATGTTCGCCACCCCGATGGCCCCGCCCTTGAGGAACAGCAAGATGTTGTCCTGGGTCCGTCCCGCCATGGTCCACCCCCGATGGGTCGAATGTCCTGATCCTGAGCGGCCCGGCCCGGCGCCGGAGCCAAAAAGGAAGCCCGGCAGGGTCTTCCGGCCGGGCCTGAAAAAGTCATTATACCCTTCCGGGATCATTCAAGCGCTCTTTTCTAAACAAGGGCGATTATGGTTTAGAATAGACTTGGGAGTTCTGTGAAGGGGTCGTCGGATCGACCACCCAGCCCATTCGACGCGCTGCGCTTGCTCAGGGTGCCCCCCAAGTCCCCAAGAACCGCACCCATGGGGAAAGGGAATGGAATTAGGGATACGAAGGATAGGGCCTCAAATGCGGGAGCCGTGTTTCCCTTGGGGTCTCAGGGCCTTGGGGGTTCAAAGGAAGTGATCTTGTGAACTGGTTCCACCGTCTCTTCTGGGCCGTGCACCTGGGACGCTATGCGACCCGGGGTTTCCAGGAATCGGACGCCTTGCCCGATCCCTTCGGGCAGTTCCGCCGCTGGTACGAGGATCCGGGTGTGCGCGAGGGGATGTTCGAACCCACCGCCGTGGCCCTCTCGACGATCGGGGCGAGGGGAATTCCCCGAAGCCGCATGGTGCTCCTCAAGGGATATGACGCGAGCGGCTTCGTCTTCTACACCAACTATCGGAGCGACAAGGGCGCGGAGCTCGCGAAGCGTCCACGGGCCTGCATCCTCTTCTATTGGCCCGAATTGGGACGGCAGATCCGGGTCGAGGGAAGGACCGCGAAGGTCCCGGCCGCGGAATCGGACGCCTACTTCGCCTCCCGCCCTCGCGGAAGCCAGGTCGGGGCCTGGGCCTCGGACCAGAGTTCCCCCATCGCATCGCGGGAGGTTCTGGAATCCCGCACCCGGGAGTTCGAGGCGAGATTCGAGGGCGGTCCCGTTCCACGGCCGCCTCATTGGGGAGGCTTCCGCCTCATACCCACCCTCTTCGAGTTCTGGCAGGGAAGGCCGAACCGCCTGCATGACCGGCTGCGATACCGCCGGAGGGGCCGCGCATGGGTTCTCGACCGTCTTTCGCCGTGACAGAACGCATGAACCGCGAAGACGCGAAGAACAGGAAGGGACTGGAAGGGCCGCATCATTTTCAGGAAAATCGTTCCGTCACGGTCGTAAAACTTCACGCTGGGTGTTCTCTTGGCTAGGATCCCATTCCACGTGAAACGACCCCGGGTCACGGTCTTCTGGTTCCGGCGGGACCTCCGCCTTTCCGATAATCCCGGTCTTCTCGAAGCGCTCCGCGGTCCCCATCCCGTCCTCCCCTTCTTCCTCTTCGACCCGGACATCCTCCGCGGACTCCCCCGGACCGACGCGCGTGTCGAATTCATCCATGGCGCCGTCCGGGACCTTGCCGCCGCTCTGCGAAAAAGAGGATCGACCCTCGTCGCAAAGCGGGGAAGACCCGCCGAGGTTTTCGCGGGACTTGCGAAGGAATGGGAGGTCGCGGAGGTCCATGCCAACCGGGATTGGGAGCCGTCCGCGATCGAGCGCGACGCGGCGGTGGCGGATCTTCTGCGTCAAAAGGGCATCCCGCTCCGGCTGGCCGGCGACCATGCGGTCCTGCCGCCGGGGGTCGTGCTCAAGGACGACGGAACGCCCTACACCGTTTTCACGCCCTATTTCCGGAAGTGGAGGGCAAGAATCCTGGCGTCCCGGCCGGTTCCCGTCCCTTCCGAGAAGCATCTATCGGGGCTTGCGAGGATGCGGCCCGCAAGGCTCCCCTCGCTCGGGGAGATCGGGTTCGCCCCCTCGCGGGTTCCTTTCCCCCCCGTGAGGATCCCGCGCGACGTGGTTCGCGACTACGACAAGACCCGCGACTTGCCGGCCGTTGCGGGCACCACCCGATTGGGGGTTCATCTGCGATTCGGCACGTTGGGGGTCCGGACCCTGGTTTCGAAAACCTGGGGCCTGAACGCGACCTTCCTCCAGGAATTGGCCTGGCGCGACTTCTTCCTGCAGGTGATGACGGTCTTCCCGCGGGTCGTGAAGGAGCCCTTCCGGCCGGAGTTCCGGGCGGTGCGCTGGCGAGAGGATGAGGCGGCCTTCCGGCGCTGGTGCAGGGGGGAGACGGGATATCCCTGGGTGGACGCGGGCATGAGGCAGTTGAACGCCACGGGGTTCATGCATAACCGGGTCCGCATGGCGGCGGCATCCTTCCTGGCCAAGCACCTCCTCATCGACTGGCGCCGGGGCGAGGCGTACTTCGCGGAGAAACTTCTCGACTTCGAGCTTTCCTCCAACAACGGGAACTGGCAATGGGCGGCCGGCTGCGGTTGCGATGCGGCGCCCTATTTCCGCGTCTTCAACCCCGCCCTGCAGGCGAAGCGGTTCGACCCGAAGGGGGAATACGTCAAAAAATGGGTCCCGGAAGCCGGGACTTCCCGGTATGCCGCCCCCCTCGTGGAGCACGACGCGGCGCGCAGGCGGGCCCTTTCCGCCTTCCGTTCGGTCTCCCGAAGGGGCCGCGCCGGGGTACAATGAGTCCCATCATGGGCGAAAGCGCAATCCCTCTCGATAAGCAGGACCGTCGGTTGTTTTTGCCCGTCGCAATGCTCGCGATCGGCGTGGTGGGTGTTCTCGATACCTTGACCGGTGCCCATCTCTTGTTCGCCGATTTCTATATGATTGTCGTGGCGCTCGCGGCATGGCATCTGGGGAGGCCTCGGGCTTTCTTTTTGGCGGTCTTGAGCACCGGGGTGGTCGCCTTTTCGGACGGCTTGGTCGGGAAGACCGATCCTCATTGGTTGGTCACGGTCTGGAATCTGAGCGCTCAATTGTTGGTCTTCGCCCTGGTGGCCGAGTTGATCGTCCGCATCCACACCCTGCTCGAGCACGAGAAGTGCATGGCCCGGTCCGATCTTTTGACGCGCCTGGCCAACCGGCGCTGGTTCGACGAGGCCACCGCGGTCGAGCTGGAGCGGCTTCGCCGCTACGGACGCCCCTTCACGGTGGCCCTGATGGACCTGGACCGCTTCAAGGAGATCAACGACACCCAGGGGCACAAGACAGGGGACCGGGTCCTGCGGGCCGTGGGCGACGTCCTTCGGGCCCAGGTGCGCAAGACGGACCTCCCGGCCCGCATCGGGGGGGACGAGTTCGCCGTCCTGTTCTCCGAGACCGACGAGAGGGGCGCCCGGCAGATGGTACCGGAGATCCACCGTCGCCTCGCGAGGGCCATGAAGGAGCAGAACTGGCCGGTCACCGCTTCCATCGGGGCCGTCACGTTCCACCGCGCCCCGAAGGCGCCGGAACAGGTCCTGGTCGAGGCGGACAAGAGGATGTACCAGGTCAAGAACGCAGGCCGCAACGGCGTGGCGTTCGGGAGGCATTGAATGAAGACAAGCCTTGGAAGAGGTCCCGAGGGACGGATGAGATGGGAGCCGGGGTTTTGGGCATGGCTCCTCCTGATCGCGCAGCTGGTTCCGTCCGCGGCCGGGGCGGCGGCCGAGCCGGGGTCGACGCCTTCCGTCGCGAAGACGCCGGTGGTGAGGAAACCGGTCCGGAAGATCGAGCGCAAGACCACCCGCGTCACCCTCCCGATCGCCACGCCGACAGGGGTTGTCTCCCTTCCGGACGGGAGCGGGAGCGACGAGGAGATCCCTCCGCCTCCCGCGGATGATTCGATCGAACCTCCGGCGCCGCGGAAGGCGTCCATTTCCCCGCAGGAGGGGTCGAGATGGTTCGTCCAGGCCGCTACGGGTTATGCCTGGGTGAAGGCGCGGGAGTTGGAGGACGCCATTCGCATGCACCTGGAGCGCAACCGGGAGGTCTTCGACGGGAATCTAGCGGTCCTGGGCTCGACGGGACAGGCCGAGGTGGAAGTTACCAATAGCGGCGGCGGTTCCTTCACGGCCGTCGAGGCGGGATACCGGATCGGGAAGGGATGGGGCGCCGGGTTGAGGTTCGGGATCTCCCGGGGTCCCTCCGTTTCCGGCACCTGCCGCGGCACCGGGAGCCAGGGGGAACGCCTGGACGTTCTTTGGGATTTCGACTATCGCATGACCGCCTTGATGCCGGGTTTGTGGATGGAAGGCGGCGACCGGTTCCGCTATCGGGGCGGTGCTTCGGCCGGGATCGGCTGGGGCCGCCTTTCGGGCGGCTGGACCCTGTCGTACGACTTCAAGACCCCGCTTCTCGAGGCCTATTCGGGGAGTCTCTACGACGAGGCGCGCGGCAAGGGACTGGTGATGGAATTCGGCGGGGACGTTTCCTATCCCCTCAACGACGGGGGACTCTCGGCTTTCCTCGGCGGTTCCTATCGTGCCGCGAAGGCGAGCCTTCTGGAGGCCGTGGAGACGGGGGACGCCGAAACGGATGCTTATCTCGCGCATCTCGAGATCGACTTCGGGGGTATCGCACTCATGGGGGGATTGCGTCTGGAACTGTGAGGCGATCTGCAGGTTCGACGTTTGCCCCGAAATATACCCTTTTTCCCTGGATTCCTGTAATATAGATGAATTCCGTGTGTCAGAAGGCCACAACGCCTGTTGACCGCTAGGAATAAACCTTTCGAGGAGGTCGGTTGCATGAAAAAGATTCTTTGGGTTTTGGCCCTCCTCTTGGTTGTGGCTCCCGCTTTCGCGGGGTCCGTCACACCCAAGGTGGGTCTCAAGGCGGGGTTGGCCATGACCAACCTGACGGGGGATGATGCCGACGAGATGTGGGGAGACGAGGCTCCCGAGTCGAAGATGGGACTGGCCGTGGGCGCCTTCGTGGGCATCCCGGTCGGGACCCTGACCATCCAGCCGGAACTCCTCTACGTCCAGAAGGGCGCCAAGATCGAGGAAACGATCGCGAGCCACGAGGTGAAGGTGACGGGCAAGGCGGACTACCTCGAGATCCCGGTGCTCTGCAAGTTCTCCTTCGGGGAGACCAGCGCGAAGCCCTTCTTCTACGTGGGGCCCGTTCTCGGCATCCTCATGAGCGCCGAGTACAAGGAGGAGATCTCGGGGCCCGTGTACAACGATTCCGAGACCACGGACATCAAGGACGATTCGGCTTCCATGGAATTCGGATTGTGCCTGGGCGCCGGTGTGGACGTCAACAAGCTCTCGGTCGAGCTCCGTTACGAGATGGGGATGACCTCCATCTCCGACCCGGAGGACTGGCCGGACGATCTGGACAAGCCGGACGTCAAGAACACGGCCATCATGCTCATGGTGGGCTACGCGTTCAACTGACCGCCTGCTAGTAACCCGAGCCGTTCAAAAAGCCCCCCGGCATCCCCGGGGGGTTTTTTTATTGTTTCAGCGCCAGCTTCGAAGGCCCCCTCGCCCCGTCCGGCCTTGCCGGGAACAGGCCCGCCGGGACGGCTCTCTCCTGCAGGCGCCCCCCGTTTCCCCCGTTCGGGGGACCTGCGGCGGGGGATGAACTGACAGGAGAGGGATCAGGGAGAGGGGTTCGTAGCGGTGATCCCAGGTGCCCCCCGGATCTCCGGGAGGCTGCTATTGGTTTCTCGGAACCGTTGGTAATCGGTTAACGCCCTCGCGCCGGGTGTCTGTTTTTGGATGACATCGAATGGGAATTGTTTAAAAATCAGCATTGTTCAATCGATGTGACAGCTTTGATGGATCTTGTCATCGAGCGTCGATCCAAATCAATAATCGGGGAGGAATTACAGATGAGAAAGATCGCGTGGTTGATGGCCATCTTGTTGACGGCCGCCTCATCCTTTGCGGGCGCAGCGCCGGTCAAGGGCGGGGTCAAGGGCGGGTTGTCCTTCGCCAATTTCACGGGGGATACCGACATTCTGATCGCGGGGATCGCGATCGGTGGTTATGACGCCGATTTCGACGTCGAGGTGGATAATTCGATCCGCACGGGCTTGGCGATCGGTGGTTTCGTGGGCATTCCGGCCGGGAACAACCTGGTGATCCAACCCGAGATGTATTACGTCCAGAAGGGCATGAAGGGGAAGGGCCGGGACAGTGATGGGTTCGGGAACGGGACGATCACGGCGGAATACATCGAGATCCCCGTCCTCTTGAAATTCAATATCGGGACACCGGGCGCCAAGGCGATGCCGAACCTGTTCGTGGGGCCGGCGTTGGCCATGAAACTGGGGGCCGAGCTGAAGGTCACGACCGACGATGGGGACACCGATATCACGGATATCGAGGAGGGATTGAACAGCACGGATTTGGGTTTGGTTTTGGGTTTCGGGGTCGACGTCGACAAGCTCACGTTCGACCTGCGCTACGTGATGGGGTTGACCAGCATCGCCGATACCGGCGGCGCGGACGTGGATTTCTCGATCAAGAACAGCGTTTTCATGTTGATGGCGGGCTACGCGTTCAACTGACCGCCTGCTAGTAACCTGAGCCGTTCAAAAAGCCCCCCGGTATCCCCGGGGGGTTTTTTATTGTTTCAGCGCCAGCTTCGAAGGCCCCCTCGCCCCGTCCGGCCTTGCCGGGAACAGGCCCGCCGGGACGGCTCTCTCCTGTCAGTTCATCCCCCGCCGCACGTCCCCCGAACGGGGGAAACGGGGGGCGCTTGCGAGAGAGGCCCCAGGGAGGGGGGCCGTGCCTTGATTTCGAATGACAGGTCCGGGAAGATGTTCTCATGAACCCCATTCCCCGCACCGTCGTCATCCTCGGTTTCGTCTCCTTCTTCACCGATCTTTCCACCGAGATGATCGCGCCCCTTCTGCCCGTCTTTCTCACGACCTTCCTTTTCGCCGGTCCCGCCGCGATCGGCGTCATCGAAGGCGTGGCCGAATCCACTTCCTCCATCCTCAAGCTGGTCTCCGGATGGTGGGCGGACCGGATCCCCCGCAAGAAGCCCCTGGTCTTCGCCGGATACGGCATCTCCAGCATCGTCCGTCCCCTGATCGCCTTTGCCACGACCTGGCCTTTCGTGCTCTTCGTCCGGTTCTTCGACCGGGTCGGGAAGGGGCTTCGGACCGCGCCCCGCGACGCCCTGATCGCCGATTCCGTCAGCCCGTCCATTCGAGGCAGGGCCTACGGGTTCCATCGCTCCATGGACCACGCGGGCGCGGTTGTCGGGCCCCTCGCGGCGGCGGCCCTGATGAAGTGGGGCGGCTTCGACATGCGGCAGGTCTTCCTCGCGACCGCCGTTCCCGCCATCGCGGTCATCCTGCTCCTCTGGCTCGGGCTGAAGGAAACGCCGCGTCCTGTTGTCGTCGCGAAGGCCCCCCCGGACCTCGTGAAGGGCGCCCGGGCCCTCGGGAGGAACTATGGGATGTATCTCGCGGCGCTCCTGGTCTTCACGCTGGGCAATTCGACCGACGCCTTCATTCTTCTCCTTCTTTCGTCGAAGGGAGTGGGGGCGGGGGACCTGGCGCTTCTCTGGGCGGGGTTCCACGTCGTGAAGATGTTCACGACCTATTGGGGAGGCGCCTGGTCGGACCGTCTCGGCAGGCGACGGATGGTGCTGGCCGGTTGGGCGGTCTACGCGGCCGTGTACTTCGCCTTCTCGATGGTTTCGGGGACGGCGGGCCTCATCGCCGTCTTCATGACCTACGGGGTGTTCTTCGGGTTCACGGAGCCGTCCGAGAAGGCCTGGGTGGCGGATCTGGTGGCGCCGCAGGCGCGGGGAACGGCGTTCGGCTATTACCACATGATCATCGGCTTGGGGGCCTTGCCGGCCAGCATCCTGTTCGGTCTCGTCTGGAAGGCGTGGGGGTCCTCCGCGGCCTTCGGGATGGGCGCCGGGTTCGCCGTCCTGGCCTCGGGGATGATGATGTTCGTAAGAAGCGGCAAGCAAAAGACATAACGACGATATCGCCACCGATGAAGGGGATGCATCCGCCTTCGGCGAGATCTCGTCACCCAAGGGCTTGGGTGACGGACACCGATAAGACACAACCTTATATATTCCGGTCCATATGTCTCATCCGTGTTCATCCCCATCCATCTGTGGCCAGATCAAATATTCCGTGATGTGATCAGTTCAATGCCGGCGGAGGACATGGCGTCCAGGGCCTTCTGACCGTCGCCGGGGTTCACGTCCACGGCCGCCGCGGCGTCCGTCACCACGAAGGTCTTGAAACCCCGCCTCGCGGCGTCCAGCGCCGAGGCCTTCACGCAATAGTCGGTGGCCAGGCCGCACACGTGCAGTTCCGTCACGCCCCGGCCCTTCAGGAACCCTTCCAGGTCCTCGTTCGTGGCTTCGAAGGCGGAATAACCGTCGTCGGAGTTCCCGGTCCCCTTGAGGAAGACCCGGGTGATGAGATCCCGCCTCAGCGCCGGGTGGAAGTCCGCGCCGGGGGTGTCCGCCACGCAATGCACGGGCCACTTGCCGAAGTGGACGCTGTTTGCGGGATGCCCATCGCGGGAGGCCACGACCAGGGGGAATCGGGGCATCAGCGAATTCACGACCGGGACGATGGTGTCCCCGTTCCTCACGGCCAGGGCCCCCCCGGGGCAGAAATCGTTCTGCAGGTCCACGATCAGCAAAGCTTTCATGTCATTCAACCTCCGGCTTCGCCACGAAGGCTCGAAGACACGAAGCACAACCTGAATGAAAGGTCGTGTCCGATGGGATGTTCATCTTCGTGCCTGGGTGTCTTCGTAATGGATCAGTGACGTTGGGATTTGTCCACCAAGCGGGTGCGCAGGTCCAGGAGCGCCGGGCTCACGCCCACCTTGTACACGTGGGGGTTCTCGAAGCGGAGATGCTCCGGCGACAGTTTCGCCAGCCGCTCCCTCGCGTAACCCGCGGCCTCCGCTACCCCCATCCGGGAGAGGGTTTGTCCGCCCTCCATCATCTTGTACAGGAGGGATTCGGGGAAGCAATGGGCCACCCGGCTTTTCTTCTCCGGGAAGAAGGGGTGATGGATGGTTTCCGCCTGCTTTTCGTCCTGCAGAAGGATGCCGTCCGCGTAGAAGAGGCCCTCGGGGTCCGTATACCGCAGGACCTTCTTCACCCCCGGAAGGGAGGTCTTCATCACCGTGTCGCCGGCCTTCAACCGGGGTTTCCCGTCCATGGCGCACAGCTTGTAGACGCCGTCCAGGGCGGGCGTCTCCTGGCCGGTCACCAGGTGGGTTCCCACGCCGAACGCGTTGATGGGGGCCCCCTGCTCCAGGAGGCTCTTGATGATGCGCTCGTCCAGCTGGTTGGAGACCACGATGCGGACGTAGGAAAGGCCCTCCGCGTCGAGGAGGGCGCGGGCCTTCTTCGAGAGGTACGCGAGGTCGCCGCTGTCCAGCCGGATCCCCGCCAGGCGTTGCCCGCGGGACTCCATCTCGCGGGCCACGGCGACGGCGTTGGGAAGGCCGGAGGCCAGCGTGTTGTACGTATCCACGAGAAGGACGCAGTTGAGCGGGTAGAGCGCGGCGTATTCCCGGAAGGCGGTCAACTCATCCGGATAGCTTTGGATCCAGGAATGGGCCATGGTGCCCGTCGGCAGGAGTCCGTATTCCCTCGCGGCCAGGACATTCGAGGTGGCCTCGACGCCCCCGACCGCGGCGGCCCGGGAGGCCCACAAGCCGCCCAACCCCTGGGCCCGCCGAAGGCCGAAATCCACCACGCGCCGACCGTCGGCCGAGCGCACCATGCGGGAGGCCTTGGTGGCGATGAGCGATTGGAAGTTGAGGACGTTCAGGAGCAGGGTCTCGATGAGCTGGCATTCCAGGAGGGACCCCTCCACGCGGACAATCGGCTCCAGCGGGAAGACCACCTCGCCCTCGCGGACGCTGTGCAGGGTGCCCCGGAACCGGAAATCCCGGAGATGCCGGAGGAAGGGATCCTGGAAGCCCTGGCCCTTCAGGTAATCCAGGTCCCCGTCATCGAAGCACAGTTCCTCCAGGAGGCCGAGAAGGTCGTCGAGTCCCGCAAAGACCGCGTAACCGCCGCCGAAGGGGTTGTCCCGGAAGAAATAGTCGAAACAGGCGGGAGTCCCGTGGCGGCCGGTGAGGAGGTACCCCTGGGCCATCGTCAGCTCGTAGAGGTCCGTGTAAAGGCCGGCGCCGGGAAGGTGGGGGTTCATGGGCGGATCATGCGGCGCCCGCGGCCGCGTCCGGTCGGGGCTCCGCGCCCGGAGGGATCGGGGCCACGCCTATTTCCCCGTCCAGGAGGGCAGGGCGGTGGTCAGGACGGGGACGTAGGTGATGATGAGCACGCCTGCCAGGAGGACCAGCAGCATGGGGATGACGGCCCGGTACACCTCGTGGAGGGGCTTGTGGAAGCGGTACGAGGAGAGGAAGAGGTTCATGCCCACGGGAGGGGTGAGGTAGCCCAGTTCCATGTTCGCGAGGAAGATGATGCCCATGTGGACGGGATGGATGTCGTAGGCCGCGGCGATGGGGGCCAGGATGGGCACCACGACCACGATGGCCGAGAAGATGTCCATGAGACTGCCCACCAGGAGGAGCACGAGGTTCACCAGGAGGAGGAAGACCCATTTCGACTCCACGTGGGACCTCATCCAATCCACCATCATCACGGGCACCTCGGCGTCCACCAGGTAGGAGGTGAAGCCCATGGCCACGGAGAGGATGAGCAGGACGCCCCCGACCAGGATGCCGCATTCCGTCATGACGCGCGGGATGTCCTTGCCGAGCCGCAGGTCCTTGTAAACGAAGGTCTCCACCACGAAGGCGTAGAGGGCCGTCATCGTGGCCGCCTCGACGAGCGTCAGCCAACCACCGAAGATGCCTCCCACGACCAGGAAGGGGAGCGCGAGTTCCCACTTGGCCTCCCAGGTGGCGGTCCAGGCCTCGCGCCAGTTCAGGGGATGTTTGACGGACTTCGACCGCGAACCCTGCGAGATGCCCCACCAGGCCGTGAGCCCCACGAGCAGGAGACCGGGGATGAGTCCCCCGAGGAAGAGCTGGTCGATGGGGGTATGGGAGACCACGCCATAGAGGATGACCGGAAGGGCGGGGGGGAAAAGGAGACCCAACGATCCCGCGGCGGTGAGGAGGCCCAGGGAGTTCCTTTCCGAGAACTTCTCGGCGATCAAAACCGGCATCAGGAGGCCGCCGAGGGCCAGGATGGTGACGCCCGAGGCGCCCGTGAAGCACGTGAAGAAGGCGCACACGAGGGCCGTGACGACGGCGGGGCCGCCCCTCAGCCAGGAGAACCAGGCCTGGAAGACCTTCACGAGCCGCTTGGAAGCGCCTCCCTCGGCCAGGAAATACCCGGCCAGGGTGAAGAGGGGGATGGTGGGGAGCGTGGGTGAGACCACGACGCGGTACATCTCCACGGGGATGGTGGCGATGGGAACCTCGGCCCCCCAGAACAGGATCAGGGCCGCCCCGCCCAGCACCGTGAAGATGGGTGCCCCGAAGACCGTGGCCACGAAGAGGATGGCGATGGCTGTCCAGACCAGCGCCCCGGAAGGGGGCGCCAGGATCACCAGGGCCGTGATGAGGCCCGCCACCAGGAAGGCCAGGAACCGGACCGGCATCTGATCGGAGGATTTCCTCAAAAGCCTCCATGCCACCAGGGTGAAACCGAAGGGGATGGCCGCCTGTCCTACCCAGGTGGGCAGGCCGAAGGAGAGGACGTTGCCCCCCTCGCGCTCGGCCAGCACGAAGTCGATGCCCGCCTTGGCGAGGAAGATCGTCACCGCGATGGCGAAGCCCGCCGAGATGACCTGGGCGGCCATCTTCCATCGGGAGGAGAGAAGGGCCGTGGCAGTGGAGAGGGACAAAAGCCGGCTTTCGCGGGCGGCCACGGCCCCTCCCGCCATGGCCAGAAGGAGGACGAGGTGCTGGACGATGGTGGCGGAATCGGGAAGCCGACCGCCCACCGTGGAGCGCAGGACGACCTCCGTCAGGGGCAGGGTGGCCATGGCCGTGAAGAGGAACCCCAGGAACCATCCTTCCGCTTTCTCGAAGAGGCTCAGGGCTTTGTCGGGGCGAAGCATCATCCCGATGTTCTCGATGGACTCCATCCCGGCTTCGAACTTCTCCTTCACCTGGGTGACCCCTTCCGTTTCAAGCTTCTCGAGGCGGCGAAGGGCCCTCTGGAGGGGTTTTTCCTTTTTCGGGTGGTTCATGGATGACCTCGGTGATGTCCTTTTCGCGGGCGGGAACCGGATGGACGACGGGTTCGGGCCAAAAGGGCATTATATAGGCCCCGGCGGGGCGGGAACAGACTCCCGCCAGGGGGCTTATTGGGGAAGGGAGGGTTTCAACGGCCGGGGAGGATGCCGGTTCGTGCGGACCCCTCGGGGTCCGCGAAAGGCACAGGCCGGCCGTGCGACCGATTGCGCGCCGCTTCGGAAAGCGGCGTTCCGCGGGGTCATTTCACCTTGGCGCGGTACTCGTCGCGGTACTTCATGGCCAGGTCGAAGGCCTGCTTCGGGGTGAGGGTGCCGATCATCTTCGGGTAGGAACCCTCGAAGAGGTCCTGCCATTGGCGGCGCTCGTCGGGGCTCGTCTTCACGACCTTCAGGCCCTTTTCCACCATGATGTCCACGGCCTTGTTGTCGCCCGCCCGGATCTCGTCCCGCATGCGAACGCCCGCCTCGGAAGCGGCCTGCCTCAAGGCGGCCTGCGCGGCGGCGGGGATTTTCGCCCATGCCTTCTTGGTGACGACGGTGGCTCCCACAAGGGGAGCCCAATCCACGTCGGTCATGTGGGGAGCCAGGGGGAACCACTGGAAGGAGAGGGCGGAGATGGCCGTGGTGTCGAAGCAGTTGATGAGCCCCGTCTGCAGGCCCGGCATGATGTCGGTCGAGGCCAGGGAGATGGGCGTGAAGCCGGCGGACTTCCAGAGGGCCACGGAATCGTTGTCTCCCGCCCAGACGAAGAACTTCATCTTCTTGAGGTCCTCCGGCGTGCGAATGGGGGTCTTCCCGAAGAAACGAACCCATCCCGCATCGCCCCAGTTCAGTACCACGAAACCGTTCTCCTCCATGCGCTTCTCGAGGAAGGGCCGCATCTTCTCGCGAACGTAGTCGAGTTCCTCGTAGGACCGGTACATCATGGGGAGGCAGAGGGAGAAGCCAGCCTTGTCGATGTGGGAAAGCCCCGCCATGGTGAGGACCCCGGCCTGGATCTGGCCGATGCGCATCTTCTGGATCATGACCGGCTCGTCGCCCAGAACGCCCCCCGGGTAGATGCGGAGGGCCACGCCGCCTCCCGGGGCCTGGCGCCAGCGCTCGCCCATATCCTTCAGGATGAGGTGCCAGGAAGAACCCTCCGGAGCGAGGGTGCCCATCTTGATCGTGTGCGCGGCCTTCGGACCCGCAGGGGCCGCCCAGACGCCCGAAGCCGCCACGATGATCGTGAGTGCGAGGATGATGCGCTTCATTTCTGTTACCCCCTGGTGTTGATCGGACGTCAATCGACGAAAAGGTCCTTTTCCCTCGACAGCAGCCACCGGGCCCGCTCCTGGTAGATCAGGTTCTGCAGGCGCCACTCCGGCTTCTTGTCCGGATCGATGGCCAGGGCCTTCTTCAGCACGGCGCGGAAATCCGCGGCGTCCTGCGCCGGCACGGACATCGTTTCGGCCCAGGAGACGTACGGTCCGGCGCTCAAGCCCCCGGTGAGCTGGATCACCCGCTCGTAATGCTCCTTGGCCTTCTGCTTGGAGCCGCCCATGGCCTCGGGACGGCCGCCCATCCAGGTGATGAGGAAGGAATGGATGGCCCCGTTGTCGAAGTCGGGTTCCAGGTCGAAGGCCCGGAAGACGAGGTCCCCGGCGCTCCCGATCTCCGCCATCAGGGCGGGATCGTCCTTGCCGCGGTTCACCGCGGCCGCCCAGCACATTCCCGTCCAGTACAGCAGTTCGACGTCCTTCTTTCGGGTCTTGAGAAGGGCCTTCTTCAGGTCCTCCCCGCCCTTGCGGGCGGCCGGGTCGAAGCCCTTGACCGAGGTCGAAAGCCCCCGCAGGCCATAGCCCAGGGCGCGGAGGTAGAGGCGCTTGGCGCGCTGGCGGCCCTTCAGGCAGGCGGCGTAATCGACATCCTCCAGCTTGTCGGCGTCCGCCTCGACGAAGGCGTAGGCGTACATCGTGAAGTTCTTGCATGCGGCCGTCAGGAGGTTCCGGTTGTCCGGAACCATGTCGAGGAGCGACTCGATGAGCTTCAGGCTGAAGGGGATGGCGTCCTTCACCAGTTGGACGTCGTCGTCGGAGGCGAAGGAGCCGCCGGAGCCCGCGAGCCCGTTCCCGATCGAGTTCACCGCCATCTTCTTGATGGAACACCCGCCCAGAAGCGCCAGGACGGACAGGACGAGCAGGGACCTCGGGATCAGGCGGTGCATGGCGGTCCTTTCGCGCGGGAAACCTCCCGCAGGATGGGACGGATTATAGGACGTCCGGGTTTCATCGGCAAAACCCGGGGACCGAAAAATACGAAAAAAAGGGTCCACGGAGGGAACGGATGAGCCCTCAAGGCCTGCGGGTTGTCACTTCCGGATGGTCAAACGGTATCGCCCGGGCTTGCCATCGTAGCCGACCACCTCGAAATAGAGGATGCGGTTGGGGTTCTGCCGCATGTCCGCCACGACGATGGGGCCGCCGTTGCGGATGGAGGTGATGGGCCCGAACAGCTGATCGTAGACGTTGAGGATAAAGTTCTGGTCGTGACGGGCCGCCTGGGGAGGGCCGGGCACGTAGGTGTAGCAGTCCAGGATGGCGACACATCCGGCCGTGTCGAGGTTCACCTTGAAGACGTCGCGGTCGACCCCGGTGAGGTTCTGGCGGCCCACGCGGGCGAGGGACCCGATCACGGTGAGGTCGGCGCCCTCGCCGAGGGTGCCCAGGTCGGTGGCCTGGGTCTCGTTCTCGTTGGGTTCCGCCTCCAGCACGGGTTGGACGCGCGGCTGGGCCGTGCAGATGGGCGTGAAGGTGTGCGTGTGCGTGGGCGTGAAGGTGTGCGTGGGGGT
>CAZGWJ010000013.1:0-44725 GCA_964529445.1 uncultured bacterium | reverse complement strand
CTTTCGGGCAACGACACGGCCGAGACCAGCACGTATCTGGAAGACTACCTGGCCCAATCGGGTGTCCAGGGCAACAGCCGGAAGGCTCAGCGACAGGGATCGATCGCCAGCACGTACGACAGCCCCAACCGCCTGCTTTTCCTCAAGATCGGTTCCAACCAGTTCACGCAAGGCTATTCCTGGACGCGGGACACGCAGGATTTCGATTTCGAGAGGATCCCCGATTTCGATCGGACCACCCGGGTCCAGAACTACGGTTGGACCAACAACACCGAGGTCGTGAAGAACCTCACCTTCACTCCCGGCTACCAGTGGTCACTGACCGAGGCGAAGGGCAACACCAATTTCGCAGGCCAGGCGGGCGGAGTGTCGTCCTATACCCCCTTCAACAAGCGCATCCAGCCCCGGATGGGTGCCGTGTACCGCGGCATCCCGGGTCTTGTGCCCCAGGCGGACTACACGGGTTCCAACGAGCGCGATTTCACCTCCTACGGGGGAGCCCGGCTCTCCACCAACAACTCCCTGAACCTCTCCCTGAGCGTCGTGCCGGGGACCTGGGTGCCCTTCTTCCGGAAGATCAACCTCACGCTGGACGGCGGGCGCACGGAAGGCGCCACTTCAACGGTCCAGAACTTCGAGGGCAAAAGGCCCCTGGCGTTCCGGGAGAAGTGGTGGCTGGCCCCTCCCGGCGGCATCGCCACCTACAGCACGCAGACCCTATCCCACCGCGTGAACGGCGCGTTCCGGACCCTGCCGTTCTGGGAATTCCGTCCCCGCGGCAACTGGAACCGTTCCTTGAACGTGCTTTCGGAAGGTTCCCGTCCCACCCGACTGGAGGGGCGGACGCTGGAACTGGAATCCACATGGAATCGTAGAATCTTCATGGTTCCCTACGCCCGGTTCCGGGTGAATTCCCTCTCCTTCCTCTTCACGCGCACCGACAGCACCCAATACGACTCCTCGGCTCCACCGCGCATCGACTCGGATTCCGAGTCGAACACCTACGTGGTCACGACGCCCTATGACATCAACGAGAAGGGGCAGGGCAACGTCCGCTTCCAGCGGACGCTGGGGGAGTCCGTCACGCGCGGGGTGGAGAGCTTCGAGAACAACACCATCCTCTCGGCCGAATACGTCCAGCGTTTCCTGCAGAACAAGGTGATCCGGGTCCCGCTCGTGGGCTGGAAACTGAAGTTCGAGCAGGCCCTGGAATGGCGACTGATCTTCCTGGCCGAGCGCCGGAGGAAGACCTCCGAGTACGAGTACTACCGGGTCAGCAGCAACCGCTACCAGGGGACCACCCAGTTCAACTACAATCTGTTCAAGAACATCCGTTTCGGGCTCGATTTCACTCGGGAGACCAACCTGAACCTACTGGATCCCAAGAACAGCTACGTCCTGTGGCGGGGCGCGTTGTCCCTGGAGGCGAGGTTCTGATGGACTCGATTTCCACCACGAAGGCACGAAGACACGAAGGACGGATCATGGCGGATGACCGGTTGAAACGGACGTTGATCATATTGCTATCTTCGTGCCTTGGTGTCTTCGTGGTAAGCGGTTCGGTATCGGCGGGGGTGCCGGGTGAACCAGTGAGCTTTCGCGCAACGCCGGGAGACGGGGCCGTGACCCTCCGCTGGGACCCCGAACCGCAGTCCACGGTCTACGTCCTGCGGCGCCGGGTGTTGGATCTTTCCCCCACCCCGACCGGGACCCTGGCGCCCTCTGCGACCCCCATCGCGACGGTCCGCGCCGATGCCACCCTGGCGGTCGTCGATCCAGCCGTCTCCAACGGCCGTTCCTACCTTTATGAGGTGGCGGGTATCAACGGCGACGGGGAAGGTTCCCCGGCCACGCTCGTGACCGCGCCCTTCCGGATTCCCGCGGCCGTCTCGCCCGTCACGGTGTCCCGGCTCCACAGCGGGGCCCTGGACCTGGGATGGGCGCCGCCTTCAAGCAGTTACCCGGTCGGTCTGTACCGGATTTTCCGGTTCGTGCCCAGCCCGGCGGACACGGCGACCTTCACCGCGACCCCGACGGGTGACAGCCCGACGCCCACCCTCACTCCGACGGGAACCTGGAACACCCCGACTCCGTCCCCCAGTCCCACCCTTCCTCCGACCCCGATCGCCGCCGGAATTCTCCTGACGGCGCAGCCGACTCCCTACGCCACGGTTTCGGGAAACTCCTTCATCGATGCTTTCGCCAGCCAGCCGGGAAATCCTCCCCTCTACTACCTGGTCCAGGCCGTGGACGCGTCGGGCAACGAGGGCCTCCTTCCGGAGTATTCGACGACTCCCCTGCAACCGGCACCGTTGGCACCTTTCGCGCCGCTTCTTTCGGCCGCCGTCACGCAGGCCACGCCGACCTGGGGCGTGCGACTCTTCTGGACGGGACTGGTATCCCCGGAGGATGTCCTCTCCTACCAGGTGAAGCGACAGGGTGTCACGATCGCCGTCCTCACGCCGACACCCGGAGCGACCCAATCCTGGGACGATACGACGACGGCGTCCTACGCCTCCTCGTCGCTTTTCCCGGCCTACCAGATCGTGGCCTCGAACCTGCTGGGTTCCTCCGCGTCCAACACCGTGAAGGCCGGCATCCTTCATCCGCTGGCGGTCGGGACCCTGCAGGTCACGCCGGGTGCGACCGCCCAGGCCGTGACCCTCTCGTGGGACCCGGGAACAGCGGGGACCTACGGATTGGCGGGATACCGGATCTTCCGTTCGAGCGCCTTGCCCCCGCCTGTCGGCACACAGACCCACACCCCCGTGGCAACCGTGGAAGCCACTCCTGCCACGACCCTCGCCTGGGTGGACACGGCTGTTTCGAACGCCCACAGCCTCCACTACTGGATCGAGCCCTACGACGCGTTGAGTCGGGCCGGATCGAGGGCTCCCGTTACGCCCACCCCGCTCATTCTCGCGCCGACTCCTGTCACAGGACTTACCGTTTCCGGACCGTCGGGCAACAACCGGGTCGAGGTATCCTGGTCGCCGGGGGGAGCGGGCTTCTACGGGCAGGCCGTTTTCTACCGCCTTTACCGGAGGATCACGCAGACCCCGACCCCGCAGGCCATCTCGACCGTGGCGGCCGATGTGACGTCCTTCCAGGATGCGGTCGTCGGTGTCGGTCCCCAGACGCCGGTTGTGTACCAGGTGTCGGCGCTTGATGTTTGGGGCAACGAATCGACCCTCTCGAACTTGTCGGATCCGGTCACGATGGGCGATCCGCAGGTGCCCGCGGCGCCCTCGGTCAATGCCGTTTCAGGGAGCGCGTCCTCGTTGTCGTTCGGTTGGCCCGAAAACCCCTCTCCCGACCAGGTCTTGTCCTACGAGGTCCACGGCTCGGGATACTGGATCGCAACGCCCGAGGCCACGCCGCTTGCCGTCGTGACAGCCGTGCCGACCTTCATGACATGGACCGCGAACGGACTCAATCCCTGGGAGGAGGCCGTCTATTGGCTCTACGCCGTCAATGCCCAGGGGCGAGGGGATCCGGCCACGCTCCGAGCCATCGTGCCTGGCTCCATCCAGGTGACGGCCGAGATCACGCCGGATACGAGGAAAGTGGACGTCTCCTGGACGCTCCAGCCCACCGCATCGGTCACTCCAGTCGTGGATGCCGTCGTCGTCCATCGTTCGGAGTCGCCGGATTCCGGTTTCATTCCCGTCGGGACGGTCCCCGCAGGCACCGATTCCTTCGTGGATGCGACGGCCGCGGGAGGGAAGCGCTACTACTACCGGGTGACCGCGCGTGATTCCGCTTCCGGTGCCGAGAGCCCCCTCTTGCCGGGTGCCACGCCGGATCCGGTCGCGGACGTATCGGTCTGGCCCTCTGCCCCCGTCTTCACGGTCACCCCCATGGTGGCGGCGACCGGCTTTGCCTGGCAGCCCACCGCAACCCAGGAGGCGGTTTCGATCTACCACCTTTACAGGAATGCCACATACGTCGCCGGCTCGCCGGCAGACGGGGGCTATGCGATCTACCTGTCACTCGCCGACGTGCCGGGTGCGTTGGTTCGATACCAGATGATCGCGGAGAATTCGGTCGGGATGGGCGATCCCTCGGTCAGTGTCACTCTCCTGGTACCTCCGGCGGTCACACCCCAGGCGACTTTAACGCCGCCGGCCGCATGGACCCCCACTCCCTCCGTTCCAATCTTGTCGGGTTCGACCTGGATTACCGAACTCACCTACCCGGGGGATGTCGCTCAGTATTCCATCTATCGTTCCACCGACTCGTCCTTCGCTACGGAAACTCAGGTAGGGATTGTCGCGGCTCCGACTTCCATTTTCGCGGATCTTCCATCGAGTCTTCCACCCGATGGAACCGTCCATTACTACCGGGTGGTGGCTCGCACCTCTAACGGTGTTGAGGCTGTGAGGAACCTCTCGGGCCCCTTGACGGTGACGCTTTGGCCAGCCGCGCCCGTCTCCCTGGCCGTTTCCTCCTCCCAGTCAGCCATGACTGTTTGCTGGGCGGCTCCGGTGAGCGGCGCTGTGACGCCCGGTTCCTACACAGTGTACCGGTCGGAGGGAGTGACGGCGACACGGACGCCCGTGGCCACATTGACGGCGCCGTCCACCGTGTGGGTGGACCCGGCCGTCACGCCGGGCGGTGCCTACATCTATGGGGTGGAGGCTTATGGAGCGGGGGGGCCGAGTCCTTCGTCCGTCGCAGTCTCCGGTTTGGCTATGGACCCTCCCGTGCTGCAGGTCACCCCGCTTCCCGGCAGGCACTCCTTGTCCTGGACTCAACTCGCGGCTGCGGGGTCCGTCACCGGTTATGTCGTCGAGCGCCGCGCGATTCCCACGCCGCAGTTCACGCCGTTGAGCGGTCTCCTGCGAGGCATGGCCGTCACCACCTTCACCGATCTCGCGTTGATCCAAGGGACGACCTATGTGTACCGTGTGGCGGGAGCCGATGCCTTCGGGACGGCGGGGGGATGGTCCGAGCCCGTGACCCAAGCGGCGGCTCCCCTGCCGGTTTCCGGCCTGCGGGCCCTGTCGGGCGACGGGATCGTCCAATTGCTTTGGGATTTCCAGGCCGGAACGACCGTAACCTACACCATCCAGCGGAAGCTGGGGAGCGCCCCGGGATCGGACTATTCCGACCTGCGGACGGGTTACAGCGCCGTCAATTTCGCGGACGCGACCGCCGTGAACAAGACCTATTGGACCTATCGCGTCATCACGGTGGATTCCTCGTCCGGATTGACGGCGGTGTCCTCCGAGGTGACCGCCTTGCCGGCGAGAGCCCCTGTTCTGGGGGACCGGACCGTGAGGGCCGACCCCAACGAATTCGGCGTCGTCCTCACGTGGAGCCCGGCCGACCCGCCCGGCACCTTCGAGGCCTCCTTCATGTATCCGCTGGCGGGTTACCGCATCTACCGGTCCGTGGACGGCGGCGCCACCTACGAATGGATCGCCACGGTGCCGGCCGGGACCACGACCTACACGGATCCCGTGGACGTCCTGGGAGGACCCACCCGGACCTACCTGGTCAGGGCCTACGACGACACGGAAGGCGATCCCGGCTTGGCACACGAGTCGGCTTACGAGCTGGTCCGTGTGGCGCCCTTGCAGGCCCGGACCGCGCTGGACCGGAATTCCCTGAGGCCTTTCGGCGGGCCCGATGAGAAAACGGTGAACATCCGCTTCGTTGTCACCCAGGAAGGCCGTGTCACCCTCAAGGTTTACAGTCTATCCGGCGTCTACGTGAAACAGCTGGTGGATGCCCGTTATGGCCAGGGCATTCATTGGACCTCCTGGGACGGGAAGAACGATCGGGGAGAATGGGTGGCCTCGGGCGTCTATCTCATCACGACGTTCATGGAAAACCGCCGAGAGGTCCAGAAGATCGCCGTCGTCAAGTGACGGGGTCTATGTCGAATATCCATTTGATGACCGCGAACGGACCATCACCCGATCACGAGATCCGTGCGGGATCCCGGAGGGGACCACGTTGAGAAGGGGTTCTCCGTGTTGAGGACGATGTCCGGAGCCATCGACCGGCTGCTTTTCCCGCCCCTGTGTCGCCATTGCGGCACCCCCTTCCGGAAGGGCCTTTCGAATATCCTTTGCGCCGAATGTTTCGAGGGCATCGAATCCGACCGGGACCCGCGATGCCTTCTGTGCGGAAAACCCCTCTCCCCGGCTGGATACGAAGGGTCCGTCGATCCCCGGTGCGCGGATTGCCGGGAGCGCGAGAGCCCGCTTTCGACCGTCCGTTGCTTCGCCCCCTACGAGGGGGCGCTCCGGCAGGCGCATCATTCGTTCAAGTTCGAGGGCATGCCCTCCCTGGCCGTGGAGTTGGGCCGTTGTCTCGCGAAGGTCGTGCTGTCGTCATGGTTGGAAGGGAAGACCACCCTCGTTCCCGTGCCCTTGAGCTCGGACCGGGAAAGGGAAAGGGGATATCATCCGGCCCGGCTTCTCGCCTGCGATGTTTCCGCCCGGACGGGTTTGCCCGTGGCGGAGCCGGTCGAGAAGGTGCGCGCGACGGCCCCCCAGATGTCCCTGCCCCGGGAGGAGCGCCTGGGAAATCTGAAGGCCGCGTTCGCCGTCCGGAAGGGGGTCCGTGTACCCGTGGACGTCGTGCTCGTGGACGATGTCATGACCACGGGATCGACCCTGGAGGGTTGCGCGGAGGTGCTGGCGGCGGCCGGGACCCGGTCGGTCTCCGCCCTGGTCCTGGGACGGACCGCACGGATCGTGGAATGAAACACGCGAATGAAACCGCGTCGGCGGGGCAGGGAATGCGGACGGTGCCCGTGGTTCGCGGAAATCCATGGACGCATCCGTTCTTCGTCTTTTCCGCGCTGTATCTGGCCGCCGCCCTGGTCCTTCACGGGGATTTCCCGACGGCCCTGGATGAGGGGAGCCACCTGATCGGCGCCTCCCATTATCTCAATTATTACCGCCTGGGCGACGCCGCTCGGACCGAGATCGAACAGCCGGGGCATGGCGTCTACTCCTTCCTCTATACCGCGGTCCAGTTGTGGCTGTTTCGCACGTTCGAGGACATGGACCCCTACCACCTTTTCAACCTGGCTTTTGGTTGGTTGGCCTTTGCGTCCGTTTACCGGGTGCTCCGGAAGGACCTCGGGAACCGGTCCCTCGCGCTGATCGGCCCCCTGTTCCTGTTGGCGACACCTCGCTTCACGGGGGAACTTGCCTTCAATCCGAAGGATGCAAGTTTCGCGGTCACCCATGCAGTCGCCCTGGCGGCGGTTTTCCTCCTGCCGGCAAACCGTCCGCTCCTGCCGGGACGCATTCTGCTGCTGGGGGTCCTGTTCGGCCTGGCCTTCGGTTGCCGTCCGGCGGCGCTCTCCCTCTTCCCGGTCCTGCTCGCGCTCGACCTGAGGGACGCCGCAGCGGAAGGCGTTTCGATCCGGAAGGTCGGCTGGTGGTTGCGCGAAAGTGCCGGGATCATCGCGATCCTCGTTGTTTTCATGGCAACCGTGTGGATGACATGGCCCTATGTGCGTTTCGACCCCATCGGGCACATGGTCGAGATCGTGACCAACAGCGCGCACTTCCTCACGGAGCCCGGTGCCTTCTACCGGGGAGGCATCGTCCTGTCCCCGCTCCCCTGGCATTATCCGTTCGTCTGGTTCGGGATCGGGACACCTCTTTTCATCCTCGGCCTGGCGGCGGGGATACCCCTGCTTCACGTCGGATGGTCCCGGAACCGCCTTGTGTTCCTCCTCCTGTCGGTGCTTGTCCTGCAGATGGTCCTGTGGTTCACCGTGCGTCCCGTCGTGTACAACGGGATCCGGCATTACCTTTTCCTTTTCCCCGTACTGGCCGCCCTGGCGGCCCAGTCCCTCGCGGCACACTTGCGGGATCGGCGCTTGCCTTGGCGCGAGGATGTCGTCCTGCTTGCGGTCCTGGCCGGGTTGGTGGTCACGGGATATCGGATGGCGGCCCTCCATCCGTACCAATACGTCTATTTCAACGCCCTGGTCGGCGGACATCGCGGAGCCCAGGGGAGATACGAGACCGACTATTGGTGCGTCAGCGAGAGGGAGGCGTACCGATGGCTCGTTTCCCAGAAACGGATCCCGCCCGACGGAACGACTCGGGTTTGCACATCGGGTTCCTCGTATCAGTTCGAGCGGTATCGGACACCCGGTGCCTGGTATATGCCGGATGGGCATCGGGCGCATTACTCCCTGGTCGTCAACATGGAATATGCCGGGTTGGACCCGGACGCCCGGAGGGCTTACGAGTCCTCGGCGATCCATCGGGTCGAGAGGGAAGGGGCTTCGCTTTGCCTCGTCCGGGAAAACCCCATGATGGCACGGAGGGACCCGTGAGAGGTGGGCGCGGATTTGTCGCATACGTTTTTCATCGATGGACGCCGATTTCGGGAGGGTTCCCGTTCGGGATGGTTCCTTCCTGAACTTGACCCCTCCGGCGCGCTGATATAGCATATGGCCCTTCGTCGCCCCGCCGAGGGGGCGCGTTTTATGGTGCGCGGGTCCTATCGGAACCCATCGAGAGCCGCCGTACCCGCCGCAACTAACCCTCTGGAGGAAGAAAAATGGCCATCAAGGTAGGCATCAACGGATTCGGTCGCATCGGGCGCAACGTGTTCCGCGCGGCGATGAACAACAAGAACATCGACATCGTGGCGGTGAACGACCTCGCCCCCGCCGCGACCCTGGCCCACCTTTTGAAGTACGATTCGGTGCTCGGCAACCTGACCGCCGACATCAAGGCCACCGAGAACACCCTCACCGTCAACGGCAAGACCATCAAGGTCTTCGCGGAGAAGGACCCGGCCAACCTGAAGTGGTCGGAAGTGGGCGCCGAGTACGTCGTGGAGTCGACGGGCAAGTTCAACGACAAGACCAAGTGCGACGTGCACATGACCAAGGGCGGGGCCAAGAAGGTCATCATCACCGCCCCGGCCAAGAACGAGGACATCACCATTGTCCTGGGCGTGAACGACGACAAGTACGATCCCGCCAAGCACCACGTGCTCTCCAATGCGTCCTGCACCACCAACTGCCTGGCGCCCTTCGCGAAGGTCCTGCACGAGAAGTGGGGCATCAAGCGTGGTCTCATGACCACCATCCACTCCTACACCAACGACCAGGTCACGCTGGACTTCCCGCACAAGGACCTGCGCCGCGCCCGCGCCGCCGCCCTCTCGATGATCCCGACGACCACCGGTGCCGCGAAGGCCATCGGTCTTGTCATGCCCGACCTGAAGGGAAAACTGGACGGGCTGGCTGTGCGTGTCCCCACCCCGAACGTCTCGGTGGTGGACCTGGCCGCGGAGCTGAACAAGCCCGCCACCAAGGAAGAGATCGTGGCCGCCCTCAAGGAGGCCGCCGCGGGCAAGATGAAGGGGATCCTGGCCGTCGAAGAGGCACCGCTGGTCTCCTCCGACTTCAAGGGCAATCCCAACTCCTCCATCGTCGACGCGGCCTGCACCTACGTCGTGGACGGGACCCTCGTGAAGGTCCTTTCCTGGTACGACAACGAGTGGGGTTATTCCTGCCGCGTGGTCGATCTCGTCAACTTCATGGCCTCGAAGGGCTGAACCCAGTCGCGGAACAACCGGCCCTGCAGGAGCGGCAACCCCTCCGCGCCTGCAGGGCTTTTTTTCTGAACCATTGATGAAAGACCAACGGAGGGAGAATCATGAGCATCAGCAAGATGTCGGTCACGGACCTGTCCCCGAAGGGCAAGCGCGTCTTCGTGCGCGTCGACTTCAACGTGCCCCAGGACGAGAACCTGAAGATCACGGATGACACCCGCATCCGGGAGTCGATGAAGACCCTCCAGCACCTGGTAGGGGCCGGAGCGAAGGTCGTTCTTTGCTCGCACCTGGGCCGCCCGAAGGGGAAGAAGAACGAGAAGTATTCCCTCAAGCCCGTGGCCGCGCGCCTGTCGGAGCTCCTGGGCAAGCCGGTGACCATGATGCCGGATTGCGTCGGTGACGCCGTGAAGGCCGAGGTCGGGAAGATGAAGGACGGCGACGTGGTCCTGCTGGAGAACGTGCGCTTCTACGAGCAGGAGGAGAAGAACGATCCCGCGTTCGCGAAGCAGTTGTCGGAACTGGCCGACCTCTACGTGAACGACGCCTTCGGTACGGCCCACCGAGCCCACGCCTCCACCGAAGGCATCACGAAGTTCGTGAAGCCCTGCGCGGCGGGGTTCCTCATGATGAAGGAGATCCAGTACCTCGGGAAGGCGGCCTCCAACCCCGACCGTCCCTTCGTGGCGATCCTCGGCGGAGCCAAGATCTCCGGGAAGATCGACGTCATCAAGAACCTGATGACCAAGGTGGACGTCCTGATCATCGGCGGCGGGATGGCCTATACGTTCCTGAAGGCCCGGAAACTGGAGATCGGCAAGTCCCTCCTGGAGGCGGACAAGGTCGAGATGGCCAAGGAACTGCTCATGCAGTCCCTGGACACCAACGTGCCTCTTCTCCTGCCGATCGACCACGTGGTGGCCGACAAGTTCGACGCCGCCGCCAACGTCAAGATCGTCGCCCGCGGAGGCATCGAACCCGAATGGATGGGGCTGGATGTCGGGCCTCTTTCCATCGAGAAGTACGCCAATTTCATCCGCTCGGCCAAGACCGTCTTCTGGAACGGCCCCGTGGGTGCCTTCGAGATGGCGCCTTTCGCCAAGGGGACCCTGGCTATCGCGAAACTCCTGGCGGAGGCCACGGAGAAGGGGGCGGTCACCATCGTGGGTGGCGGCGATTCCGTCGCGGCGGTCACCCAGATGGGCTTGAACTCCAAGATGAGCCACGTCTCGACGGGAGGCGGCGCCTCGCTCGAGTTCATGGAGGGTAAGCAACTGCCGGGCATCGTGGCCCTGACGGACAAGTAGACAACGGGCATCTAACCGCCAAGAACGCAAAGCGGCTTCGTCGCACGCCAAGAAAGATCTCTGGAGCTGTCTTGGCGTGGCCCCGAAGGGACCTTGGCGAACTTGGCGGTTCATCTTTTTCGGAGGACATCAATGAGAACCAAGATCATGGCCGGGAACTGGAAGATGTACAAGACCCCGAAGGAGGCCGTCGAGTACGTGAAGGTCCTTCGCGGGAAGCTCTCCGACGTGAAAACCTGCGAGATCGTCGTGTGTCCCCCGGCGGTCGCCTTGCCCGGCGTGGCCGAGGCGCTGAAGGGGTCCAACATCCGTGTCGGCGCCCAGGACGCCCATTACAACGACGAGGGCGCCTTCACGGGGAACATGAGCCCCGTGATGCTCAAGGAGGTCGGCGCCGAGTACGTCATCCTCGGGCATTCCGAACGGCGCCAGTACGAGAAGGAGACCGACGAGATCATCAACCGGAAGGCCAAGAACGTCCTCAAGTCGGGGCTCAAGGCCATCGTCTGTGTCGGTGAAACCCTGCAGGAGCGGGAGTCGGGGAAGACCCAGACCGTGGTCGAGACGCAGGTGAAGGGTTGCTTTGCCGGGATCCCCGAGTCGGACCTCAAGGACGTCATCATCGCCTACGAACCCGTCTGGGCCATCGGGACGGGCAAGACGGCCACTCCCGAGCAGGCCAATGAGGTTCATGCGGCCATCCGGAAGCTGATCGGCCAGTTGTACGGGGGCGGTGCCGCCGAAGCCATGCGCATCCAGTACGGGGGAAGCGTCAAGCCCGACAACGTGAAGCAGTTGATGTCCCAGCCGGATATCGACGGCGCCCTGGTGGGCGGAGCCAGCCTGAAGGCCGATTCCTGGGAGGCCATCGTCCGTTTCTGAGGTAATCGCGATGACCCGGGGCCCTGAAACCGGGAGGTTTCATTCCCCTGTCCTTGCCGGTTTGAAAACAGGGGTTTTGCCAGGTTTCACGTTCGACAATTTTGGTTTCAAAAATCGGATAAGCAGTTAGAATAAACCAAAGCGAGGTTCCAAGATCATGCAGGCCATCCTGGTTTCACTCTACGTGTTGGTGGCGATCCTCCTGATCGGAGTCGTCCTCATCCAGCAGCCCAAGAACTCGGCGGGCCTCTTTTCGGGGGCCGGGCAGAGCCTCCTGGGGACCGGCGGCAAGACCTTCATGACGAAGTTCACCACGGCCCTCGCCACCCTCTTCATGCTCCTCTGCCTCGTGCTGGCCGTCCTTCCGAGGACCCAGAAGACGGGAAGCGGAGTGGCGGACCTCATCCAGGAACAGCAGAAGGCCTCGGACGCGGCTGCGGCCCAGGCCGCCCAGGCCGCCGTCACGGGAGCATCCTCGCGGCCTGAAACGGGCGCGGCGGACAAGATCCCCGCGGTGCCGGACCCGGCCAAGCCGCAGGGAGCCGGGAAGTAAGTCTTCCGCACAAAGGCGGGCATCATGGACAGCCAGAGCAACAAGGCCAGGGCCACCATCAAACAGATCGCGAAGCTCTGCGGGGTTTCCCATACCACGGTTTCCATGGTCATCAACAACAACCCCCGGATTTCGGCCGAAACGCGCGAGAAGGTCCTGGCGGCCATCAAGAAGCACAACTACTATCCCAACGTGGCCGCCCGCAGTCTCGTCATGTCCCGGACCAACACCATCGGGATCATCGGCACCCTGTTCCATTCCCCCTACTACACCGAGGTCGTCCGGGGCATCGAGATGGAATCCCGGCGGACCGGCCTCGAACTCAAGATCTACAACTGCGATGGCAGTCTCGAAGAGTACAACGACCTCTACAACCGGGTCCTGGGCGAGCGCCGCATCGACTGCGTGGTGGCCATCTCGGTGTCCATCGAGGATGCCGTGCTGGAACGGTTCCTGCGCGAGGAGATGCCCCTGGTCGTGCTCCAGCCTGTGGCCGAGCGGAACAAGCTCCTGGAGGGCATCCCCACGGTATTCACCGAGGACCAGAAGGGCATGCAGAAGGCCGTTTCCCACCTCATCACCCTGGGACACCGGAAGATCGGCATCATCAACGGGCCGGAATACATGAAGATCTGCCAGGACCGGATGCACGGCTACCAGATGGCCCTCAAGGAACACGGCATCCCTTTCAACGACTCGTTCGTCCTCCACTCGAACCTCATCCCCGATCCCTTCACGTTCGACGCGGGTTACCAGGCCGCCAAGGTCATGATGGGTCGCACCCCCGATGTGACGGCCATCTGCTGCGTCTCCGATGCCATGGCCTTGGGGGTCATGAAGGCGGCCCGGCAGAAGGGACGCAAGGTTCCCGAGGAACTCTCGGTCACTGGCTTCGACGACACGTTCATCGCGCGGCTTTCGGACCCATCCCTCACGACCCTCCGCCAGCCCCTTTTCGAGATGGGGCAGGCCTCGGTCTCGCTGGCCCATGCGGTGCTGAACCGCCAGACCATCGACCCCCTGCACCGGGGTTTCGAGACGGAACTCGTCATCCGGGAGTCCACGGTCAAGCCCGCTAAGTAACGTACGGGGCGACGGCTTTGTCCGACCGCTGATGGACGGCATGCACTCAGGCGGGACTTTCCGAAGGTTCACGAGGCCTTCTTTTTTCTCGGCTTTTCCTCATCGGTGTTCATCCCCTTCGTCGGTGGTTAATGGGTCTGTAAGATCGTTCGTCGTGAACCTTTTCCGCCTTATAATGCCGTCATGAGACCCGCCCCATTCCCGATGCGCCTTCTTCTCGTCCTCCTCTCGTCGACCCTCTTCACCTTCTCCTTCCCGAACGCACTGGCGAAGACCCTGGATCCGCCCACGGCCTTCCTGGCCTGGGTGGCGCTGGTTCCCCTTCTGCTGGCGCTGGAGGGAACGTCCTGGGCCAAGGCCGCCTTCCTGGGGTTCGTCTGGGGGTTCGCCTCCTGCGGGGCGGTCCAATACTGGGTGCTGTTCCTGGCCGAAGCGAAGCACCTGGCGTTCCCGGCTTGGGCGGCCTTGAACGCGGTCCTGGCCCTTCATTACCTTCTCTGGGCTATCCTCTACGTCCTGCTCAGGCGGCGATTCCCCCGAGCGGGATCCTTCTTGGCTCCCGTCCTTTGGACGGCCGTCGAATACCTGCGCACCGTTCCTCCCGTCGTCGGATACCCCAGTGCCCTGATCGGGACCTCCCAGGCGGCAACGACATCCCTGCTGGGGATCGCATCGGTCGCGGGAGTCTGGGGGTTGACCTTCCTCATCGCCTGGGTGAACGCGGCCGTGGCCGCCTTCATTCTCGCGGGCGCAAGACCCCGCCTCATTCCCCGGCAGGAGCAGGCCTTCCTGACCTTGCCCGTGGTTGTCGTTCTCCTGTCGCTCTTCCTGGGGAGGATCCCGGCGGGAGCCGGTATGCGCGAGGTGGGGACCGTGGCCCTCGTCCAGCCCGCCATCGACCAGACCGTGAAGTGGAGCCGGGCCCAGGAAAAGGCGACCTACGATCTCCTGGAACGGATGACGATCCGGGCCGCTCGCGCGAAACCGTCCCTCATCGTGTGGCCCGAGACGGCCGCCCCTTCCTACCTCTCGATGAACGCGCCCGCCATGGCCCGCGTCCGCGCCATCGCGCGACGCGCGGGTGCGCCGCTCCTGGTGGGATGCCTCGATGCGGTGCGGGAAAGGCAGGGAAGGGTCTCCCTGTACAACGCGGCCACGCACTTCACCCCGCGGGGGAACCCCCTTCCCCCCTACCGGAAACGCCACCTGGTGCCGTTCGGTGAATACGTGCCCGCCCAGTCCTTCTTCTCGTTCCTGGGGCCGGTCGTCTCGGAACTGGGCAGTTTCGACGTCGGTGGGAGCTACCGGGTCTTCCCGGCCGACGGGTTCACGTATTCGCCCCTCATCTGCTTCGAGACGGAGTACCCCCACGAGACGCGCCGGGCCGCGCGGGAAGCCGATGCCATCGTCAACATTTCCAATGACGCGTGGTACGGCACCACGGCCGCGGCCTGGCAGCACGCCCTGATCGCGGTCCTGCGGTCCGCCGAAAACGGCAAGCCCCTTCTGCGCTGCGCCAACACGGGCATCTCGCTCGTGACGGACCCCCTCGGGCGGGTGAAGGCATCCACGGGCATGCTCGAGAAGACGGTGCTGACGGCCCCGGTCCTCGTGGGGGAGGGAAGGCCCACTCTTTACGCCCGGTTCGGCGACTGGTTGGCCGTGCTGTGCTCCATCCTCTCGCTGGTGATGATCGCGACCGGCTTGTTCCCGGCACGGAGGTCGGTACCATGAAACCGATCGCCTTGGTTGCGGCCCTGGCGTTCCTGATGGCTGGATGCGGTCCGGGCGAGGAAAACAGGGATTTCAAACCGGTGCTGGTCTTCGGGATGGAGGGGAGTCTCCGGGGATGGTTCAATCAACCCCAGGATGTTGCGGCGGATTCGTCCGACAATCTTTACGTTGCCGATTACGCCAATCACCGCGTTCAGAAATTCGATCGGAATGGGAAGTTCCTTGAAACTTGGGGCCGGTTCGGGAGCGGGCCCGGGGAATTCAGCTATCCGAAATGTCTGGAGATCGCTCCGGATGACCGTATATTCGTGGGTGACCAGAACAACTCGCGTATCCAGGTGTTCGATCCGAAGGGAAATCTCCTGATAGTGTGGGGAGGACGGGGTTCTGCGCCGGGAAGGTTCAGGGATACACTGGATATTGCCGTTGGCCCGGATCGGAACGTGTATGTGGCTGACACCCACAACGCGAGAATCCAGGTTTTCACGGCGAATGGGGGCTTCCTGCGTTCTTTCGGCCGAGGTGGGCAAGGACAAGGCGAGTTCGACGGCCCGTTTGGCATTGCGATCAGCCGGGACGGCGTGGTTCATGTTTCCGATACATTCAATCATCGCATCCAGTGTTTCACGCCCGAAGGGGTGTGGTTGCGGATGTGGGGGGGCGAAGGGGAACGGCCGGGGCAACTCAAGTTTCCGCAGAAAATGGCGATTGATCCAGACGGGCGGGTATGGGTCGCAGATTCCTATAACAACAGGATCCAATGTTTCACGACAGAGGGACACTTGGAGCGGGTGATCGGTCGGATGGGTGATACTCCGGGGTCGTTCAACACGCCATTCGGGGTGTCCGTCGGGACGGGTGGGCGGCTCCTGGTGGCGGATACGTGGAACCATCGGGTCCAGGTTTTTCGGATCGGGAAGGGTGTTGTCCCATGATGACGTTTTTTGAAGATCTCGGTTTTCCGGATGTTCTTTTGTATCTGTCGGTCTTCCTGTTCACGACCGGAATCTCCATCCTCGTCGTATTCGTGGTCTTGCCAGTCCGAAAACTGGTGCGACAACTCGCGATATTCGCCCAGGGACGCGATGAAATGAAGGCTCTGCGCTTCCGGAACGAGGCGGAACTGCTCTCGCAGACGTTCAAGATGCTCACGGGTGAACTCAAGAGCAAGGAAGAGGAGTTGAAACGTTTGTATGAGCAGGCTGCCGCTCGTGCCCGTTTTGCTGAGGATTTCAGCGAGCGATTGGTGGAGTCCATCCCGGTCGGCGTCGTGGCGTTCGACTCGGGAAGAAAGGTGGCCACTCTCAATACGGCGGCCGAGGCGATTCTGGGTGTCCGTTTTTCCGACGTGGCGGCGAAGGGACCCGATGTCCTTTGGGGGCAGGACACCCCCTTGGCCCGATTGGCCCGGTTGGTCCTGGACTCCGGCGGTCCCCTGGAAAGGACGGAAGTTCTCTGGAGGGGAAGGGGGGATCTGGGCGAAACAAGGGAGTTGCAGGTCGTGGGTGGCATTCTGGAAGGAGGGGTGAGCGCTTCGGGAAAGGCGTTCGTGTTCACCCTCTACGACCTCACCCCGCTGAGGCAGCTAGAGGAACGCATCCGGACCACGGAAAGACTGGCCGCTGTGGGAACCCTCTCGGCGGGATTGGCCCACGAGATCCGGAATCCTTTGAGTGCCATCCTCGGATACACGAACCTCCTGAAAAGAAAGGTGGAAGGCACGGGCGAGCCGCTGGAACTGGCGTCCACGGTTGAAAGGGAGGCCCAAGGATTGAATCGGGTCGTGAACGAGTTCCTCGAGTTCGTGAAGGCGCACGAGATGATCCCGGAACCCTTGAACTGGTCGGCCCTTGTCGCAGACGTCCAGGAACGCCTTGCGAGGATCCTCGGCGAACGTGGGGCCCAACTACGGACCTTCGATCTGCCGGAGGAAGCGCATTGCGGGCTCAATCGGGCCCATGCCCTGCAGATCCTCTATAACTTGGTTTTGAACGCGGCGGAATCCATGCCGCAGGGCGGCGTGATCTCCGTGGAGATCGTCCACATAAAAGGCGAATCCCTTCCGTGGGTCGTGACGGTGAAGGATCAGGGGGAGGGGGTCCCGGAGGATATCCAGCGACACGTCTTCGACCCTTTTTTCACCACCAAGAGCGGTGGCGTGGGTCTGGGGCTTTCGATTGTCCATCGCATCATCAGCGGAGCGAAGGGCGCCATCGAATTGGTTAGTCGACCCGGCCTGGGAACAACCGTGACGGTTCGATTGCCGGATACGGGTTCCCCGAAGTCGTGATGTGTCCCTGAAACCGCAGGGGTTCCCGAATCCGGAACCAGGTCGGCCTTTTCAATTACCGGACCCAGCCTCCCACCCATCCTCCTTCGATCTTTCCAACGAACCCATGCGCCCGGGAACCTCTTATTCGGGTCGCGCGACCTCGTATTGAGGTTCCGGGCCCGACTCAGGTCGATTGGGTAGTCCGCTACACAGGTATGTCCTCTTCTACATGATGGATGGGACCCCAATAATTGAAAAGCGGCTCGAATTCGATGAATTCCGCCGGGGGGGATTGGCACGGTTCCTGCTTGATCAGGGTGGCGGAGGATGCCATGAAGCGAACGAACCAGATTCCGCCCCGAAAGAAACGGTGGATCCGGCGTGACGGTCAGGAAGGCATGTTGACCTTTGCCGAATTGGCCATCGCATCGGTCATTGTCTCCCTTCTCATGCTCGTTGCCGTGTCGACCATGAAAATCACGGAACGAGGAACCCTCGAACAGAAGCGCCGTCAGCAGGCCCTCAGCATGGCCAAGGAAAGGGCCGAGTCCGTCAAGAACAGCATCTACACCGGCGATTGGAACAACGTCAAAGTGGACCAGCGTTTTCCGCCGGTGACTCCGGCCGATACGCCTTACAACAACTATCCGCCGGTGACTCTCCGGGCGGAAAATAGCCGTTTCATCATCGATACGGAGGTTCGTTATGTGAAAGCGGATAGCGGTACTACATTGGTCTATGTTCCCACGCCTGAAACCGATGCGACTCCTGAAACCGGCGACCTCCTGCGGATCAGGACGGATGTGTTTTACGGAAAGCCTGCGGAGTGGGTTCCGTTACCGACCCTGGAAGCCCGGGGTGAATCGCCCCGCCAAAGGGGGATCTACAGCAACCTCGTCAACCGTCGTCGGGCCGATCCCACGGGGACCGATATCATCTCGGGTGCTGTCAGCGTTTATACCGCCATGGGAATGCCGATCAGCCGTGCGGTCAGCGTGGAAGTGGCCGCCTACGAGGGGTCCAACAAGATCGCCAGTTCCGTCACGGATTCGAATGGCATTTTCCAATTGACCGATCTGCCGCCCGGGATCTTCATCCTGTCGGTCACCAGTGCTCCCGGATATTCGATCCCCTTGCTCGCGAACCAACCGCTGAATTTCTCGAATCCCGTTACCATTCCGGCCCAGGCGGCGGGTTCGAAATTCCTAAAAGTCAATCCCCTCGTTGTCACGGGGATCGTGGGCTCCGTCTTCTACTCGACGCCGGCCATCACGCCCTCCGTGACCCCCATGCCGGTTCCCACTTTCGTCCTTCCGGCCGCCGGGGTGGTGGTGAGCGCCGACGACGGCAACTCCGATCCGGTCACCACTTGGGCGAGCGGTGGGTTTGCCATCTTCAATGTGCGCCGCACCCCGGAACCGGATCCGGCTGCCACCTACACCGTGAGGGCCTTCGACGGCGCCAATTATGGGACGGGGTATTTCAACCCGGCAGCCCCGGCGCCGGTCACCCTCTTCATCTGTCAACCCGTGACCACGAACATGTCCGTGACCTTGAGCGTGCTCGACGAGAAGGGAATGCTTCTTAACGCCTCGTACTATCCCATCACGATTGACATCCAGGATGACACGGCAACCGATAAGAAGTATACCCTGCAGAATATCAATACACCTTCCATTCCAGCTGGGATCTCCTACGGTTCAGGAGGGTTCAAGGCATCCGTCTCGATGAAGGACGCCCCGCCGCCGGATTTCCAGAACTTCAAGGATTATGTCGGCGTGGATCCCACCGTCACGCCGGTCCTCCCGGTGACGTTCGTGAGTTACGCCGTGGGAACCGCGGCGGGGAAGTTGTACGGTCTCGGGAATTTCGCCTACGATTCCGGGTTCCAGGTCGTGGCCTCGGATGTGAGCGGCACTTTCCCCTCGGTCGACATCCCGGTGACCCACACCAGCGGGATGACCTATGGGGGTTTCCGTTGGGAAACCCTGCGGATCGGCGAGGTGGGAGCGAACGTCAAGAGCCGTCAATGGACGTTCTCCATCAAGAGTAACACGGGAGAGTTCAGCTCGAACCAGCTCACGACCTGGGTGGTCCATGGTCAAGCAGTGACCCTTCCAGACCCGGGATTGTTGGTCACGCCGCGATTCGCCCATATGAGTGTCGTCGTCCGGCGTTCCGGCGTCGCCTACACCATGGGGGCTTTTATTGCCGCCATTGCCGGTGCAGGTGTCACACTTCCCGGGGGGTTGGGCAGCGGATACGCCGTATCCAATTACTTCTCGACCGCCACCGACGGGAGCGGGGTTGCCGACCTGAAGGTGGCCTTGGTGAACCCGTATCCGACCCCTAGCATCTATACGGTCCATGCGCGGATCGTGGACCCGGTCACGGCCGCTCCCTTGACCCTGTCCCAGGGAGCAACCCTCAACTCGTCACACGACGCGGGCCATCCATTGACGTTGACCTATTCTTTCCCGTGAGGTGAGCCATGCGGTTTCGGATGAGATGTCAAGGGGGCGAATCGGGGGTCACGATGATCGAGGCCATGATGACGATCGGGGTCATCGGTTTCGTCATGGCGGTCATCTTCTCCGTCACGTACTTCGGTGTCGTGGCTTTCCAGAAACAATTCGCCCGGAACAAGCTGCTTCGGGAGGCCCAGGCCACGATGGCGATCATGAGCTCGAAACTGAGGGAGGCCCGGGCCGGGACGGTTTCCATCTCGAAGTATCTCAATGCCCCCGACTACAGCATGATCACCTTCGAGACGTTGGAAAGCGGAGGGTGCCGATACGGCTTTTACGTGAATATCCCGCCTGGAACGCGCAGTCGGCAGTTGGTGATGTCGGAACCGCGGCCCAGTGCGACACCGGGCGTATGCGAGTGGTCCAACACAGTGTTGGCCACGGATGTTTGCGATATGTTCTTCACTTATCCCAGTCTGGCCAACACCAGCCTGGTCATTGCCAACCTGACGCTGAGGAAGGACGTGACAAGCACGAGGGCGCGAATCCCCGTGGTCGTTCAGACGAAGGAAGAGGTGTTCATTCGCAATCCATGAGCCGTAATGGGAGGGTGTCATGAGCGTAATTCGAAGGAAGCTGGGAGGGAGGATGGTTCGCGGAAAGGGCCAGGTCCTTCCGGTGGCGCTGATCGTCGGCACGGTGCTCATGATCTTCGCCCTCTCGATGGTCTCGATGATGCGTCAGACCGTCAAGATGAACGTGAAAGTCCAGAAGGGAATGGATGCGACCCTTTCCGGGGATGCCGTCGTGGACAAATCCATCAACAACCTGTTGAACGGGGACAATTGGATGGAGCCTGTTTCCAAGCAGCTTCCTTATCTCACGCGATATCGGGCCGACTATGTCCACAGCGACCTGAGGAACTCGTTGTATGTGGTCCAAATCAACCCCGGCAATCTGGTGGGCGGCCCCAGCGATCCGGTCTTCGAGCGGACCATCACAGCCGACGTCTACACATTCTCCGAGGGAAAGGTGCCGACCCCGGATCCGACTCCTTGGACAAGAGGGGGCGTGCGACCCCAGGGTGCGCTCAACCACCGGATCGTTCAGGCGGTCGTCAAGCGGGCGGGTTTCGGGAGCGCCATGACCAGCGGCGGGGCGGCAGTCCTGAAGGGAAGCAACGAGGTTTATTGGGGGGACGTCTATTGTTACAACACGGACACCTCGAACCCTTCACTGACACTGGGCAACAAGCAGCCGCTTGGCCCGGGATATCCGGCGTTCCACACGCTGGGGTACGGGGAGGCGTACGGGGATATCAAGCTCAAGGCGGGCAATGTCATCTACTCGAACTGCACCGATGCCGGTGCGGCCGACAAGAAGCTCTATCCCCGGGACCCCAACATGCCGCCCATGCCCGTCATCGATATCGAAGGTCTTCGCCAGCGATCGAAGCAGATCTATTCAGAGAACGGCGTCAGCAGTTACGAAACGGGTTATTTCTACTATGCCTATCCCACGACGGCCGGGGAGGGGCCCAACAGCAAATCCGGTGGTGCGGCGGGTACGGGTGTCGAGCGGAACCACCAGTACAACGACAAGACCAGTGCCGACTACCTGAGCTGGAAGAACAAGATCAAGGTGGTCCTGAATCGCGCGGGCATCAACCTGGGCAAGGGAACAGGATGGCCTGGCTCGGACGATTTCGTGGTCTTCTGCGATACCAAGGACGGCAAACCCCTGGATGCTACGGGTACCAATCGGTACAACGGTGACGGCTGCGGCGGGACGGCCAAGAATGCCGTGGACTTCGGGGGTTGCTATTTCAACGGGACTCTGGTGCTCCTGGGGGATTTCTGCTGGTCGGCGGGTGGTGGAGGTTACCCGTCCATGTATCGGCCCGATGACGGCTGGCTTCCAGCCGGTCCGTACAACATCAGCGGGGCCAAGGATATTGCCGTCAACTTCAACGGTTTCCTCTACGTGGGCGGGGATGTGCCCAAGATGACGGGGAATCCACTGATCTACGGCTCCATGTACATCAACGGTGAGGTGGACAGCACGGGTAACTTCACCCTCTACTACCGGGATGATTTCAATTACGGTATGATCGCTCCGGGGCTTGTCTCCATCACCAAGTGGAGGGAGATTCCTGAGTTTCCGACACCTTTGCCGTGAAAATGGACAGGCTGTGAACGGGAAGGATTCTCCTTGGCGTCACGGATGAAGGCGTCCGATCGTTTCCTCGTGTCGAAGGCGCTTGTCCTTCGCTGCGTTCTGCCCGCTTTCGCCCTCCTGGGGCTCTTTGGACTGCCTCAAACCGGCACGGCCGCCGTCGACCACCTGGAAATCATCCCCGAAAGCACCAGCCGGGATTACAGCGTGAACCAGGATGCGTCCTTCTGGGTGGAGGCGCATGACGCCGCGCACAACCTGGTCACGGATTATAACGAGCCGGTGACATTTCGTTTCTATGATGGGCCTAAATACACGGCCCCGGTCCCTTCCTATATCCTCTCCGACCCTGCCATGTTGATCTGGGCCACGTCAACCGGCGGTGCCACGGCGATTGGCACCGCCATCTCGGGTCAAACTCCTGCCGACCTGACCTGGTCGGGAGGCCGTCTGAACATCTCGGTGCGCTTCAAGTCGGGTTTCGATTCGGGAATCGCCGTGGTGGAATCCCCCTCAGCCGGGGCTACCTACGCCATGCCGCCCTACAACGTCAAGGGCTTCTCGGAATACTATTTTCTCCAGGATCTTGACGGGGATTATGCCACGGCCGGTATCTACGATTATGCGGCCGCATTGACCGTCACGGATGTCCTGAACCCGTTTTCGGAGGCCGTGACGGGCTCGCCGTCCAGGGCCGTGACCGTGCCCGGAGATATCTATTTCGAGTCGACGGGTCTTTCGGGCAGCCTTGCCTACGCGGTGACCGGGATCACGGCGGGTTACTCCGCGGGCGGCGCCGGTGTAACGGCTAATCTCTGGGTGAATCTGGCGGCCGGGTCGGATGCCAATCTCCGTTATGCGGTCATCATCGATTACGATGGGAATCTCGCGGACTTCGACAACCCCGATCCGGATGGAACGAGCGGCGATTCCCTCTACGTCAGCCCGAATGTTTCCTCGTATCCGACGGACTTCAATTTCGCGCTCGCGACAGCCAATCTCAATTGGGTGAGCGGCCCCCTGGTCGGGTCTGTCTCCCAGATGAACGCGGGGAAGGTGATCGTACGGGTTTGGAACCAGAGCAGCACTTCCACGTGCACAGTGCGAGTTGTGAACGACAATCCGGCACAGCTTTCCAACATCTCCATTCCTTTCTCGTCCTCGAACGTTCTCCCTGTCCAGGGCGACATCCTCAACGACCCCAAGGAGGTTCTGACCGGCGCTTCCGCCATCCCGGTGACCTACACAATCCAAAACCAATCCAACAGGGCTGTCTCCATTGCGGTCATACGTGTCCCAGCGGGCGGTTCGACGACACCCTGGTCCGTGGTCTCCGTGGACGTACCGTCCGGCTGCTCGAGCTCTGTTTCCTCCGCCACCCTTTCCGATTCCGGCGCTGTGACCCTCGTTTTTTCGTCACCGCTCACGGTGGGAGGGTCGGCCGGGATCACCCTGCACTTGAACGTTCCGGATGAGGACCGCACGAACTGGCGCTTCGACCTGGATGCGGCACGGGATCCCAGTGATATCGAGATCTCAGTCACCTCGTCCGGGGCCTACCTGAACACCTTCGGAAAGCCTCCGGCTCCTGCGCCGGTCACGGTCCTGCCATCGCTCTATACCACGGTCGGGAACCAGGTCGCTCTGGCCTGGTCCCAGGTGACGACTCAGGGTTGCAATGGTTATGTCCTTTCGCGGCGGAGTCCGGCGGGGTCGGGGGCATTCACCGCTTTCGCAACCATAGGTTCGAACACGATCACGGCCGATCTTGACAATACGGCCGTCAACGGGACCTCTTACGACTATACCGTCCAATCCAAGAACAATGTCGCGACCTCGGACCCCGTCACGGCCGGACCGGTTACCCCTTTCACGAATCCCGCTTCGGTCACGGGTCTGCAAGCCCTCAGCCGTGACGGGGCCGTGTCGCTTTCCTGGAACGCCGCTACGGCGGGAACCTACGCCGTCTCGGGATACCGCATCTACCGCGATACGGCGGCACCGGCTTCCATCTACGTGACGACGGTGGCGGGGACCTCCTACGATGACACCACCGTTTCCGCCGGGGTGACCTACCATTACCGAGTCCGTGCCGTGGATAGCCAATATAGCGGCACCCCGGAAGACGCCCATATCGGGGATTGGTCGGGCTGGGCCGAGGGCTTTCCGCCGGGCTATCCGCCTCGGAACCTGACCGGCACCCTCGACCATCCCGAGACCATCACCCTCAACTGGGCCGCGCCGGTCGCGTTGAACTCGACCGCTCCGGTCAGTTACCGCATCTACCGGCACGAAGCAGGGGCGCCCATCATCCCCGGGGACCTGATGGCGACGGTGGCGGGAGGCCTGACGTCCTATCCGGACACGAACCCGGTTTCCTTCACGGCGGGCACGAGTTTCCAGTACCTTGTCGAGGCCGTCCTGGACGAGCCGGGGTATCCCGGCACCAACCCCTCCAACACGGTGACGGTGTTCATCGTTCCCACCGCGCCATCCAACCTCGCCGCATCATCCTCGACGGCGGCCGTCACCCTGACCTGGGATTCGCTCGCCTCCCAAAGCGTGGACGAGTACCGGGTCGAGTGGATGGCCTTTCCGCCCTCGACGCCGGTCACGGTCTCGTCCATCACGGGCGTGACGTACATCCATGCGGCGACTCCGGGCGTCGATTACCGGTACCGGGTCTCGGCCCACAACAGCGGTGGATGGGGCGAATGGTCCGCGCCCGTCACGTCGGCCGTCCTGCCGCCCATTGCGACCGGCCTTTCGGCCCTTTCGGGTTCCGACCAGGCGGTGACCCTTTCCTGGGCGGCCCCCCCCTACACCAACATCACCTCCTACGACCTGTATCGGGACACGGACCCCGTCTTCGCGGGAGCCACCGCCGTCACGACGGCGACCACCCTTTCCTCCCACACCGACCCGGGACTTTCCGGGGGGGTCACCCTCTATTACTTCCTCGTCTATCGCAACGCCGGTGGAACGGGCCTGCCCTCGAACCCGGTGAGCTTGATCGTCCCGCCGGACGCCCCGACCGGCCTCACGGCTTCGAGCAGCGGTTCCGCCATCTCCATCACCTGGAACGCCATGGCCCAGGGCGTCACGGCCTATTACGTCTATTCCAGCCCGACCGATCCCAATCCCTATGACCTCGGGCCTTCCGCCCGGGTCACGACGGTGAGCGTTCCCTCCTGGGGGGAGACCCCGGCGCCCGGATCGAAGAGGTACTACCAGGTCACCGCCGTCAACGGGGGAACCGGGCTTCCGGGCGGGGAAAGCCAGCCCACGGGGGCCGTGACCGAGTTGTCGCCACCGGGAGTCCCCGCCTCGGTCGCGGTCACCTATACGGGCGCCTTGAACGACCGGCTCCAGGTGGGATGGGCGGCCCTGACGGGCCAGTCCGTGACCCAGTACCACATCTACCGGGATGGTTCGTATCTCGCCTCCACGACGGGAACCTCCTACACGGACAACGGCACGGCGACCCTTGCGGGAAGCATCTTCGGTTACGCCGTCCAGGCGGACAACGATGACGGGTCCATCGGGGGATTGGGGAACACCTCGACCGTCGTTTACCGGATGGTCCCGCCCACGGCCCCCGGTGGCGTGACCGCCGACATTGTCTCGGGATCGATCTCCCTTTCCTGGAATCCCAATCCGGGCGGGGAGTCGGTCACCCAATACAAGGTCTGGGCCTCTACCGGGGACCCGGACCCCTACCAGGGTGGCGCGGGGACGGTAGTGACGATGGTGGGGCCGGGACAGACGTTCTATGTCGAAACTGCGACGCCGGGTGCCTTGCGATACTTCGTGGTGACGGCGGTCAATGGGAACGTGACGGTGGCCGGCGGGGAAAGCGTGACGAGTGCGCTCGCGACCCAGTTGGCGCCCCCGGCGGCCCCCACGGGATTGTCCGTTACCTTCACGGGTGCGAACCGCGACCAGGCGGCCCTCACCTGGGCACCGCCTTCGGGAACCGTCACCGATTACCACGTGTACCGGGGCGGGACGAACATCGCCTCCACCGGAGGCGTCACGACCTATCTGGATCCTTCGCCGGGCGCCTACGGCTCCACGGTTTATTACCAGGTGGCGGCCGACAACGACAATGGGACCATCGGGGGGGCCAGCGCCTTGAGTTCGCCCGCCGTGACCGTGGTCGTGCCGCCTCGGCCTATCACCCTCAATGCGGCGGGGGTTTCCTCCTCCAGCGACACGGCGGTCACCCTCTCCTGGGGTCCTGAACTTTCCCAGGGAGTCACGGGATATGCGATCTATCGCAGTTACGAGGGGGGAACCTTCGTCCGAATCTTAAGTGTGCCTTCGGCTTCCTCCGACGCTACGACGGTGTTCGGGAACACGATGCGGGGCCGCAACTACTCTTTCCTTGTTCGCGCGGTTAACTCCGGCGGGGAAGGAGCGTCCGCGACCACCTTAACCGTGACCATCCCGGCTTCACCGACCACGATTACGACGGCGGATTCCGGCTTTGCCGGAGCCAACCCCCGAGTGGATCTGGCCTGGAATCCGAATCCTCTCTCCGAGGCCGTGACGGGATACCGGATCTACCGTCATGACGCTGAGGGGCCGATCCAGGATTACAACCTTGTCGGGAACGTGCCTTCCTCCGATACGACCTATACCGATAACACCCTTACGGAGCCGCCCTCCGTCTATTGGTATCTCGTCAAGGCGGTGAGTGCGGGGGTGGAAAGTCGCTCCAACACGTGGAATGCGCGCGCGGTCACGGCCTACCGGCCTCCCCAGGCGGCGCCTGCGCCGACTCTCACGACCGCAAGCGGAGCGGTCACGTTGATTTGGCCTACGGCGGGAGTGGCTACGTCCTATCCGGTTACTACTTGGGTCTATTACGTTTCGGAGGTCCAGGGAGTTCTCGGGACGCCCGTCACCTTGAACGCCTCAGCCGCGGCTTTGGCCGTCACGGTGTGGCGTACCGGCATGACGAACGGGGTCCCCTACTACTTCCGCGTCCAGGCGCTGGATACCGAAGGGCATGCCGGGGAGATCGGCTTCGAATCGGGCGCGACACCGGTCCTGCTCCCGGGAGCTCCGACCCTCACGGCCGTCAACAACACCACCGACGAGCTGGCCGTCCTCTGGGAGCCCGGGAGTCCGGGTACCCTTCCCGTCAGCATCTACACCCTCTACCGCGACAGCGAACCGTGGAGCGGTTTCTCGGCGGTCGCGACCATCCAGGGATGGCTGACCGGATACGGCGATCATTCCGTGAGCGCGGGCGTCACCTATGCCTACCGGGTGCAGGCGGTCGATGGCGCCGGTAACCCGAGCGGATATTCCAACGCCCTGACCCAGGTCCTCTCGGCCTCCGTCACGCTTCCGGCTCCCCAGAATGTCCGACTGCGGCTGGGGGATGGTGCCGTCACCCTCCAATGGTCCGCCGCCTACGATCCCACCTCGAGCATTACGAATACCGTGGTCTTCCGTTCCGCGGGGGGAGGAGCCTATGCGGCCGCCGTCACGCTTCCCGTCGGTGATCTGCAATACCTCGAACCGTCCCCTGTGAACGGCACGGTCTACGCCTATTACCTTCGCTCGATGGCCGGGTTGGCCCCCTCGGAGGTGGCCAGCGCGGCGGTGACCGGCCGGCCGGCGGCTCCACCGGGAGCGCCGGGCCTCCAAACCCCCGTGGACGGCGACGGGTACGTGACCTTGACCTGGTCGAATCCCTCCACGGTGGATAATGTCCCCGTGACGGGCGTGCTCATCGAGTGCAGTACGGGGGTCTCGGTTTTCCACCCGGCATCGGTCAACATCTGCACGAGGACCGGACTTTCCAACGGCCAGACCTACGTCTTCTCGGCCAGGGCCTACAACGCTAACGGCACCGCGGGTCCTGCGTCCTCCCCGGTGACGGGTTTCCCCTACGTCCTCACGGCGCCCCAGAGCGTGGCCGCTGGGGTGACCGTGGGAGCGGGTCCCGTGACGGGCATCCGGGTCGCCTACGAGGCGCCCGCGGTTTCCTCGTTCCCCGTGGCGGGCTATCGGGTGTATTGCTCCACCGTCCCGGGAAGCTACGGGCCGGTCACCGCAACACTCGCTGAGGATGTCAGGGCATGGACCCATTGGGACACGGGGACGGAAACGCGGCTGTACTATGCCGTCAGGGCCTTCGACGTCCACGGCCACGTCGGCCCCTATTCCGCCGTGGTGAACGACCGGGCCACGGCGCCGCCCCAGGCACCGTCGACCGTCCGGCTGACCTCGGGTGATGACCAGATGCTGGTGGATTGGCCCGAGTCCGTTCCCGGGACCTTGCCGGTCTCGTTCTACGTGGTGAGCCGTAACGGGACGGCGGCCGCCACCGTGACGGGGGAGAGGACCTGGTGGCTCGACATCCCCACCGCGGACGGAGCGCCCTTGACCTACACCGTCACGGCCTACGACGAGTACCTCCGGCCGGATGTCGATGCCCATGCCAGCTCACCGACCGCCGCGGTGACGGGAACGTCCGTCGACAACGGTCTCAATCCCCCGACCGGTCTCGAGGCGCTGGCATTGGGCGATACGTCCATCCGCCTGACTTGGGAGCGTCCCAACGAGTTGGGCCGTTCGGTCACGGGATATGCGGTGCTCCAATCCACAACCCCCCTGCCGGCGGCCTATCCCGTGACGCTCCTGCCGGGGACGGGCCCCGAGGTGCTCGTATTCGACGTCACGGGGCTTGAACCGGGCACGCGGTACCACTTTTCGGTCATCGCGCTGGATGCCGTGGGGATGAGCGGTTATTCCAACGAGGCGGATGCCGTCACGGATCCCCGCACACGAGCCATCCCATCCCTTCGGGCGGGTGGGCAGGCCCTGCTCGACCGGAACATCGTGAGACCCCGTCAGGGACAGAAACTGGGGATCTTCTTCCGGCTGGACGTCCCGGCGGACGTGGAGGTCCGGATCTACAACGTGAACGGAGACCTGATGACCGGCATCCACTACGGACCGGCCCCGGCCGGCCAGGTGCTGAACCTCGATTGGGACGTCAAGGACCGCGTGGGAAGCATCGTCTCCTCGGGTGTTTACCTGGTGGAGGTCAAGGCGGGGCCGATGCGCAAGGTCCTGAAGGTGGCGGTGATCCGATGAAACGACGGCTCCACCACGAAGACGCGAAGACGCGAAGCTTGCTCCGTGAGGGGACGGCAACCGCCTTCACGGCGGTCTTCCTGTTGTTCTTCGTGCTGGGGATGACGTCCGACTTGACGGCCAAACAGCTCTCCTCGGGCGCCGACTTCCTCAAGATCGACGCCGGGGCTCGGGCGGCGGGGATGGGTCGTTCCTACACGGCCCTGGCCAATGATCCCAACGCCCTGTTCTGGAACCCGGCCGGGCTGGGTCACATCCGGCAACCGGAGGTCACCTACCAGAGGGTCCAATACATCGAGGATATGGCACTCGATTTCGCCGCCTTCGGGATGCCCTTCCAGATGAAGGATGGGACCCGTGCGGGGATCGGGCTCGGTTTCATGCGGCTGGGGGTGCCGTCCTTCGACAGTACGGGTGGGCTGGAACCCGCCGTATCGAGCAGCGACCTGGCCGGCATCTTCGGGTTCGCCTTCGGCGGTAAGGAATGGTCCATCGGCCTCGCGGGGAAGTTCGTGAAGCGGGACCTGGCCGGCGAGGTGGCGCGCACCTTCGCGGGCGACGCGGGGATCATGGCCCGCCCGGTTCGCTTCTTCCGGCTCGGGATCGCGGTCTGCAACGTGGGGCCCGGCGTGGATTTCTCGGGGGGCGAGCTCATGGAAGACGTGGTGGAGAGGGAACCCCTTCCCACTCTCCTGAGGACGGGCCTAGCCTTCACGGTTTTCGAGGACATCCATCATGAAGTGCGGGTCGCCTCGGACCACACGTTCCAGTTCGGGTCCTCCTCCTACCGTTTCGGGGGGGGGCTCGAGTACCGCTACAACCAGATCTTCGCCTTGCGGGGCGGCTATTCAGGCGACCATGACCGCCGGGACCTTTCGATGGGCGGCGGGGTGGACCTGGAGTTCTTCGCGGTGGATTATGCCTATCTCCCCTTCGGCGACCTTGGCGATACCCACCGCATCTCCGCGCTGATCCGTTTCGGAAGGCCTGACGACCCGAACCGGGGATTGCGGGCACCCAACCGGATCTCCGCGGAGGCCTACGACAAAAGCGCCCTCGTGAACTGGACCGAGGTCGTCACGAGGGACGTGGTGGGATACCTCCTGTTCGTGAAGAAGCCCGGATGGCAGGATTATCGACAGTTGACCCAGGATCCCTTGAAGGTCACCAGCGTCAAGCTGAAGAGCCTGCAGAACGGGGTTTCGTACGAGTTGGGCGTCGTCTCGGTGACGGCGGCGGGGCGCCGGAGCCGCATGGCCAAGACGACGGTGGTCCCGGATCCCGGGAAATCCCTCCGGCACCTTGAACTGGTTCCCATCGGCCTGAAGGCGGAGCCCGTGGGGAGTGGCATGGTCATCACCTGGGAAGAATCCGTCGGAGCGACGGGTTATCACCTCTACCGGCTGGATGAGGCGGGCGGCCCTCCGAAACGGATGAGCGCGAGTCCCCTGACCCGGCCCCGGGTCCAGTTGAAGAGTCTCTCCCCGGACCGGGCCTATCGTTTCCAGGTGACGGCGATCGGGAAGGATGGGGAGGAAAGCCGTCCTTCGACGCCGATCGACGTGCGTTGGAGTGGCATCCCGGAAGCCGTTCCCACCTCGGCGCCCCTGGTCCCGACGCCAGTGCCGGTCATGCTAGTCCCGCCTTCCGCGCTCACGGTCCTGCCCGGTCCGGGTAACGCGACCTTGAGCTGGGGCGCCGTGCCGGGAGCCGCGGGCTATCACGTGTACGTTTCTTTCGACGGCGCAACCGGCTGGAAACGGTTGACCTCGACCCCGCTCAAGGAGAACCAGGCGGTCCTCAAACCTCTGAAACAGCGCATGTATCACTTCGCCGTGACCTGTGTGGATATCCGCGGTTCCGAGACCGAGAAGGCGATGGCCGCCCCGGTGATTCCCCTGGCCGCCCAGTAGGGTCCGCGCGGGCCGGACGGCCCGCGCGTGGATTCCTTGACTTGTCGCAGGCCCCCCCGTAGAATCCCAACCCTTGCCGTGCGGACCAACCTCATCCGACCCCATCGTCTAGAGGCCTAGGACGCCGGGTTTTCATCCCGGCAACACGGGTTCGAATCCCGTTGGGGTCACCAACACGATCTGGCGGAGCCGGATCGTGTAAGCGACAGAAAAGCCGCGTTTTTTAGATTGAGGGTAATCCCCGGTCGATGTCCCGCTTTCCTGACCCATCTGTTGGGAGGTTTTCCTATGAAGATCCTGCGACGTCTCGCCGTCCTGTCGCTTGTGCTGTCCATTCTCAGTTGCGGAGGTCCCAAGGTGAAGAACCCGGTCGTCCAGTTCGAAACCACGCAGGGCCCCTTCAAGGCGGAACTTTATTCCGACGTGAAGGTCACCACCCAGAACTTCGTCGATCTCGTGAACGCCCAGTTCTACGACGGTCTCACCTTCCATCGCTATGAACCCAATTTCGTCATCCAGGGGGGCGATCCCACCGGCACCGGGACCGGGTCCTCCGAGAAGAAGATCCCCCTCGAGATCGTGGAGGGGCGGGTTCACGAGGAGGGCGCGCTGGGCATGGCCCGTTCCCAGGACCCGAATTCGGCGTCCTGTCAGTTCTACGTCTGCCTGGCTCCGGCGCATTTTCTCGACAAGAACTACGCGGTCTTCGGGAAGGTGGTCGAGGGATTCGAGAACGTCAAGAAGCTGCGCAAGGGCGACAAGATGACAAGGGTTTTCGTGGTCGAGGATTCCGGCAAAGAGGGAAAATAGACCCGCCTGCGGAACGACGGGAGGGACGTGTCCAAACGGCCTTTCCCCCTCCCGCCGTCCCCGGCAAATATCCGGTGCCTCCGTTTTCCCACTCGTGTATCATAGGTTCCTCAAACCATTCGGGTCGGGGGTCCCATGCCCATCACCATCAAGGACGTCGCCAGGAAGGCGGGAGTATCCGTCGCGACGGTTTCCCGCGTCGTCAACCAGAAGGACATCCACAAGGTCGGGGCCCGGACCCAGAAACGCATCGAGAAGATCCTCAAGGAACTCGGTTACCACCCCAACACGATGGCCCGGGGGTTGAAGACCCGAAAGACCTACAATATCGGGGTCGTCTTCTTCTGGTACGACCGTCCGCATCTCACCGATTTCTACCTGACCCGGATCCTCGACGGCATCATCGCCTTCCTTTCCGAGAAGAAATACAGCGTCCTCATGAACACCTTCTCGCGTTCCATGGGTGACGAGGGCGTCTACGCCAGCTTCGTCAATTCAGGTCTCGTGGACGGGATCCTGGCCATCGCGCCTCCCGTGGAATCCCGTTTCTACCAGGACCTCAAGGCCGGCGAAATGCCCAGCGTCCTCGTGAACTACCAGGTGAACGACCCGGGTGTCTGCTACGTGGATTGCCTGAACACCCAGGGCATCATCGACGCCGTGGACCACTTGACCAGCCTGGGGCACAAGCACATCGGTTTCGTGGCGGGGGACATCACCTTCTCCAAGAACTCGCTGGACCGCTATTACGCGTTCCAATACATCCTGAAGAAACGGCACCTGCCCTTCCGCGAGGACCATGTCTTCTTCGGGCAATGGCTGGAGGATTCGGGGGTCAAGGCCGTCCAGTCCATCTGGAAGACCAAGAACCCCCCGACCGCCCTCATCTGTTCCTCCGACGTCATGGCGATTGGCGCCATCAAGGAACTCAAACAGCAGGGCCTGAACGTCCCTCAGGACGTGGCCGTCATCGGCTTCGACGACATCCCCAATATCGGCGTGGGGAACCTCTCCCTGACCACGGTGCACCAGCCGCTCTACGACATCGGCCACGAGGCTGCGCGCATGTTGTGGTCTCGGATCGAGAAGCGTCCCCTGGACTACAACCACCGGTTATTCCCGACCAAGCTCATCGTCCGCGAGAGCTGCGGTTTTTACCTGAAGAACCCCACGGACAAGTAAAACCCGGATACCGCCCCCGGTGAGGTCGCCGGTTGGGCGTTTCCGGCGCACCCCGACCGGAGGATCCCTGTCATGACCTTGCCCCGAATCCAGCTTTTCTATTCCGTCTTTGTCGCGGGTCTCACGGTCCTGTCCGTCGAGATCGCAGGAGCCCGTTATCTGGCCCCCCATTTCGGCTCCAGTCTCTACGTCTGGTCCGCCCTCATCTCGGTCACCCTCCTTTCCATCGCCTTCGGCGCATGGTGGGGAGGCCGACTGGCGGATCGGGCCCCGGGGGCCGTCACCCTGGCGTCGCTCTGGTTCGCGGCCGCCCTGTGCCTGGGGTTCGTGCCCCTCTTGAGGAGCGCCGTGGTCCCGCTCACCGAGCGCCTCGACCTGCGGGTGGGAGTGCTCATCACGGCCATGGTGCTGTACTTCCTCCCCCTGGGCCTGCTCTCCGCCATCCCGCCGCTGGCCGTGAAGATGGCCGATCCCGTCCGGGACCATCTGGGACGCACGGTGGGCTTGATGTCCGCACTCGGAACGGCCGGTAGTTTCGCGGGATCCATCCTGACCGGGTTCGTGTTCGTGCCCCATTTCTCGATGACCCGGCTTTTCCAGGGACTCTCGGCTCTCCTCGTCGTTTCGGGGCTTTTCTGTGCCTGGCGGTTGGGTCGGCGCTCCGCGCTCCTAACCGGCGTGCTCCTCTGGGGAGCGGCCCTGTTCCTTTTCGGGGGAGGGGCCAAGGAGGGCATGGCGAAATTCGGGGATCAGGTCGTGACCCTGGCGGCCCAGAAGAGCAGTCTGTATGGGCAACTCAAGGTCGTCGACATGGGACGCTACCGGATGCTCCTGATGGACAGCATCATGCAGGGGGGGATGCTCTGGCCGGAGGGGAGGACCCTCTATCCCTACGCCAGCTACATGGAGATCCTCTCCCTGGCCAGCGTGCCCGAAGCGAAGAGGGTCTTGATGGTGGGATTGGGCGCCGGGGTCCTGCCGACCTGGTTCGCGAAGAACGGCTATGAGGTCGACGTGGTGGAGATCAACGGGCAGATGCTGGAGTTGGCGCGGGACTGGTTCGGCCTGAAGGTCCCTCCCGTTAGGGTCTTCATCGACGATGGACGGCGTTTCATGCAGGCATGCCCGCCCGCCACCTACGACCTGATCCTGATGGATGCGTTCAACGGGGAGGAGGTCCCCGCCCACCTCCTCACGGAGGAGGCGTTCGCCGTCGTGAAACGCGCGCTCAAGCCCGAAGGGGCCTTCCTGACGAACTATGTCGCCTATCGCGAGAAGTCCAGGAGCCGGATGACGGCTACACTGGTGCAGACCATGAAGACCTCCTTTCCTTCGGTGGAGGTCTTCGCGGCGGGCCGGCCGGAGGTCCTCAATAACCTGATCCTGGTGGCGCGGGAGGAGGCCCGGCCTTTCGCGAAGGTACCCGACATCGAGACGTCGGGGAACGAGCGACTGTCCTTGGGGATGGTTGTGGCGGATCGGATCGAACTGGCCGAACCCCTCCCGGTTCGCCTCACCGATGACCACGTGCCCGTCGAATGGCTGGAGCGGGATGTCCGGTTCGCCTGGCGGAAGGAGATGCTCGGATACTTCGGCTCCATCCTGAAGACCCTTTGACCCACCCCCCGGATCCCCGGCGGATGCCCCTCCGGCAAGCCGCACGGGCAGCTTGTCACTCCTTTTGGCGTTCCCGCAAGGTCGTTGCGACCCCCCCTGAAAAATGATAAAGTTTCAAAACTGCAACGTTATTTTCGCCACCGTGCGGTCCGTTCGTCGTCCAAACAACGGGGAGACTGAAAAGCCCCCCGAAACCTTTCAGCCTGAAAAGGGGTCCCTTCCATGAAGAACACCCGAGTCCTCAAGTCCCTCATCCTGGCGGCATTCCTCTTCGCCCCCTGGCCGTGCTGGGCGGGTCCCAGCGTTTCGGTGATGGACACGGCGAAGCCGCCCGTCATCGATGGTGACCTTTCCGATTGGACGGGAGCTCCCACCCTCGTGATGGACAAGAAGGAGCACGTCGTGATGGGGGCGGCCGAATGGGCCGGGCCCTCGCTCCTGAGCGCCAAGGTCTGGATCACCTACGACGCCACGAACCTCTATGTGGCCGCGGACATTTCCAGCAAGGGGCCGCAGTTCAACGCCCAGGACGGGCGCAACATCTACAACGGAGACTCCCTGGAACTCTACATCGGCACGGATAATTCGAACCCCGCCCGCACCACCTACGCTCCCACCGATTACCAGATCGGTTTCTCCCCCGGCAAGAACGGGGACAAGACCCTGGTCTTCAGTTTCAAGGACGAGGGCAAGCTACCCGGAGCCGTCATGGGAACCAAGATGACCACCAACGGCTATACCATCGAGGGATCGATCCCCCTCGAGTTCCTCTTCAAGATCGATGTGGGCCCCGGGAAGACCATCGGTTTCGACGTGGGCGTCAACGACATCGGTCCGGCCTCCAAGGCGCGCGTGCTGCAGCTCATGTGGAGCGGCAGTGACAAGGGATGGAGCGAACCTTCCGTCTGGGGTTCCCTCACCTTCAAGGGCGCCACGACCTTCAAGAACGAGAAACCCAAGGTCGACATGACCAACGCGGGGGCGGGGAACACCGACCCCAACGCGGGCAAGGCCGAGGCCCTCACGACCGGGTCCCTGCTCTGGGGTTTCAACGGGGACAACGGCGGATTCGAGGGCAAGACCTCCTGGGAGCCTTTCGCGGTGACGGAAGGAACCCACGCCCTGGCCATCGACGTGGAGGGTTCCCAGGGGTGGAACCAGAGCCTGGCCCTGACGGCCAACATCCCGATGGGCGACAAATGGAAGGACTTCAAAGCGATTTCCTTCGACCTTTTCTATCCCAAGGGAAGTTTGAAGGATGCCCAGTACGGCGAGTTCTACGTCATCACCCAGAGCCAGGTGAACAGCTTCAATCAGCTGAAGTTCTTCGTCATCGAGGGTTGGAACCACCTCTACATGGACGTGGACGCGGCCCAGTTCGAGGGCGGCGTGTACAAGGTCATGCTGATCTTCAATTCGGGAGGTCCCCTGCACGGGAAGGTCTACGTCGACAACTTCCGCGGTCATCTCAAGGGTGTCGAAGCACGCCTGAGGGGCATGGTGGCCAACGACAAGGGTCAGCCCCTGGCCGGTGCCATCCTGGCGGTCAATCGGAAGGCGGTGAAGACCGGGCCGGACGGCGTGATCGACATGTCCATCCCCGAGGACAACTACGTGGCCGAGATCTTCTGCCCCGGTTACAAGACGGAGAAGATCAACCTCAAGATCGCTGCCGGCGAGTCCAACCGCTTCGCCGTCAACATGAAGCCGATCTCCTGGACCGTGAAGAACAGCAAGGTGGACGCTTTCTTCGACAAGAAGGTCCGCAAGATCGACCCGCATTACATGTTCGGCAACAACATCGCCCCCTGGAACAAGCCGGATTCCCTCACGAACCCCATCGCCATCGAGAAGATGAGGCGGATCACCTCCTACATCCGCGTGCCGGGCGGCGGATACGCCAACATCTGGAACTGGAAAACCGCGGATACCTACAAGAAGGACGGGACCGGGGTCAACTGGAACACGGACATCAAGTGGGACCACATGGCGAACTTCATCAAGCAGTTGGGGCCGAATTCCGAGGTCCTGATGACCGCCAATATCATGACCATGTCGGTGCAGGACACCCTGGACTGGATCGCCGACATCAAGAAGCGCGGCTTGAAACTGCGCTACGTCGAGATGGGGAACGAGCCGGATTACGAGTCGGCCCTCTTCTACAAGGGACAGAAGGAATACTGGACCGTCATCGACAACTACTGCCGGCATTTCCTCGAGTACGCCAAGGCCGTGAAGGCCGCGTATCCCGACCTGAAGATCATGGGCCCCACCAGCGCGCAGGTGGAGAACCGCCAGCGCAAGGAGGGATCCCCCTGGCTGGCGGATCCCAACGCCCCCTGGTGGATCAGCACCTTTCTCCAGAAGTGCGGACCCTATGTGGATGTGGTGTCGGTCCATACCTACCCCTACTGGAACAACGACAACGACGCCACCCTACTCCTGAAGACCAACATGTGGGAGGAGTGGGTTCCCAAGATCCGGGCGGCCATCAAGCAGTATTGCCCGGACCGTGCCGACAAGATCGAGATCGCGCTCACCGAGTGGAACTCGGGCGACGAGAACGCCACGACGGCCCACCTGGTGAACGGCATCTTCGGCGCCGATTTCCTGGGTCAGATGATGCTGTGGGGCATCAACCAGACGAACGTCTGGGATATGTGCACCCAGAAGCCCGCCTTGGGCGGCGGGCACGGCGTCCTGGATCCGGGAGACCCGGACAATCCCTATGCCGAGCGGTCGATGTACTGGGCCATCTACATGGTCAACAACCATTTCGGCACGCAGATCTGTCAGGCCGCGACCGACGAGGACATGCGCTTCGTGTTGAATCCCGCGACGGGCAAGAAGGAATCCAAGGGAACCGGGCTCCTCTCGGCTTACGCTAGCGAGGGTGCCGGGGCTAAGTGGTTGATGGTGGTCAACAAGAGCCCCAGCACGGCCTTCAAGGCCCCCGTCAACCTGGGCGCCCTGACCGGGAAACACAAGCTCGATTTCTATACCCTGAGCGAGAACGAGTACATGTGGAGCGAAAACCTCTACCGGGCCGTCATCAACAAGAAACCCACCCACACGGTGGGTAGCGTGACGGTCGGCAACCGCTTCCAGTACACCTTCCCGCCCTATTCGGTCACCTGCATCAAGATCTCGCCGGTCGCGGCCGCGACAGCGAAGTAGGAATGCCGACTAGCACCGCGGGAGACCGACCGGTTTCCCGCGGGGAATTCCCTTCAGAAACCCGGCCGGAGGCTTGAAAAGGCCCCTGGGGCCGCATGGCATATGACAAAGTCCCCCCCCTGTGATAGATTGACGCTCCATACGGCACAAGGGAGTTTTCCGCCTTGACGGAAGACAAATCCATCCTCATCAAGACCGCCTACGCCTATTACCAGAAAGGCGATTGGGACCGGGCGATCGAGGAATACCACAAGCTCGCGGACCTCGATTCGGGCGACCTCAACGTCCTGAACATCCTCGCGGACATCTATGCCAAGAAGGGGGACCTCCAGGAGGCCCTCCGCCAATATGATCTCGTGGCCCAGGGTTATGACCAGAAGAACCAAGTCGACAAGGTCCTGCAGGTCTACAAGCGGATGTTGAAGCTGGTCCCCAACAACCAGGAACTGATGGGCGCCGTCAAGAATCTCATCACCAAGTACCTGGAAAAAGCCGCCCAGCTCGAGGAAGGCGATCCGCAGAAGGCCATCGACATCTATCGATCCATCCTTCGCGCGGATTCCAACCGTTACGATGCCTCCGTCCGATTCGCCAAACTGCTCATGAGGGGTGGCGAGAAATACCAGGCCGTCGAGAACCTCATGGTGCTCTCGGATGCCCTGGACCCGGCCACGCAGACCGGAAGGCTGGCCGAGGTCCTTCAACTCGTGACAGATTGGGATCCCCTCAACATCGAGGCCCACGAGAGGCTGGCCACCCTCCTGGTAGGGGCCAAGCAGACGTCCGAGGCCGTATCCCATTACCGTGCCCTCGTCGAGATCTTCATATCCAAGAATGACCATGCGAAGGCCGAGGAGTGTGCCCACAAGGCCATCGATCTCGGGGACACCGAGGCCTACTACCATCTGGGCGTCATCCATTTCAACCAGGAGCATTACGGCGAGGCCCGGAACGCCTTCATCACGTTCCTGGGAAAGCACGACTCCCACGTGGGCGCCTTGAAGTACCTCGCGCTCTCCAACCTGCGCCTCAACCAGCACAAGGAAGCGGTCGAAACCTACGTGCGCATCATGCAGGTCTACGTGAACGAGAACCTGCTCGACGAAGCCCACGAGGTTCGGCACACCATCCTTGAACTGGATCCTTCCAATGAGGCTGCCCTGCGGCTGGCGCCGGTCGAACCTGCCCGTGCGGAGACCGCCATGCCGGAAATGCCGGTGCTGGCCCCGGAGCCGCAGGCTGCATCCACTCCCGCTCCGGAAACCGTTGCCGGGCCGGAACTCGTCTCGCTGGATGCCGGCTTGGAGCAGGACCGCCTGATGGGCGAAGCCGAAACCTTCGTGGAGAAGGGCCTTTACGATCAGGCCGTCGACCGCTATCTCGAGATGCTCAAGCGCTGGCCGGACCATGCCGAGGCCCGCAGCCGCTTGCAGAAGACCTACGTTCTCATGGCCCGCGCCATCGAGCCGGAGCAGAAGGGCCCGACTCCCGAGGAGATGAGGGCCGAACTGGAGCGCGAACTGCGCGACCAGATGAAGAAGGAACTCGACGAACAGGCGCGGAAGCTCAGCGAAGAACAGGAACGTCTGGCCGCCGAGCGGCAGGAGGCCATCGAACAGATCCGCCGCGAGCAGGAGAAGGAACGGGTCCGTTTGCAACAGGAGATGGAAGGGAAACTCCTGGAGGAGATTCGCCGTTCCAAGCGGGAGGAGGAACTCCGCCAGCAGTTGCAGAAGGAACTCGAGGAGAAGCAGAAGGCGATCGAAGCCCAGCAGGAGAAGCTGGAATCGGAGAAGATGGACGCCTTCAACCAGATGAAGGAGGACCTGGAGCGGTCCAAGCAGGAGCTCGAGAAGAAGGTCCGGGAACACGTCGAGAAGGAACTCCAGGAAAGGTCCGAGCGGGAAGCCCGGGAACGGGAGAAGCAGGCGGAGCGCGAGGCGAAGGTCCAGGAACTGATGCGCCGGGAGGAGGAGGAGAAGAGACGTTTCGAGGAGGAAAAGCAGAAGCAGGCCACCACCCAGGCTCGCATTAACCGGGAGATCGTGGACGGTCTGGAGCGTTTGAGGCGCGAGAAGGAGAAGGAGGTGTCCCTGCCGCCGGTCCGGCCCGTTGTGGCCCCGAGCGTCCCGGCGCCTCCGGCCCTCGATATTTCCATCGAGACCCCGGCCGAGGTCGAACTGGACACGAGCCTCCAGGCGCGACCTTCCGCCGCGACTGGCAGTGGGGAAGCGGACAACCTCGAGGATCCCTTCGTGCGGCAGACCCTCGCGGATATCTACGCCAAACAGGGATTGTTCGTGGAAGCCGTCAAGATCTACGAGAAGATCCTCAACGACGAGCCGGAGAACGAGGAAGTCCGCAACAAACTGCGGAATGTGCTGAAGATGAAGGGACTCTGAAGAGTCCGAACAACTTTGTCCCGGTTAAAGCCTTTTATATTCCGGCCGGTCATATTTGTCACTTATCAGATTTTTGACTTTTCGTTGCCAGTTTTCGAACTTGATACCGTGAAAACAGGTGATTCCTATGGCGGAAACCCCTGTTATTTGGTATTTTCTCAGGGTTGGCAACATGGCATCCTTGTTGCTCTCCATAACTCCCGGGTAATTCACCATTCGATGTGATCGAAGGAGTCGCAAATGAGCATCCGGCGTAACTGGGCCTTCGGGGCCTTGATCCTGACCCTGTCGGCCGTCGCGTTGACCGTGGGTTGCAGCCGCACTCTGGGACCGGTCGCGCCCCCGCCTGTCGCGAAAGCGACCCCCACCTCGGTCGGCACAGCCACGTTCACGCTTTCCCCGACCGGAACCCGCACGAACACCCCCACCTACACGCCGACCTTCACGTACACGGGAACCAGCACCTATTCCCACACCTTCACGCACAGCCCCACTCATACCCTATCTCCCACGAACACTTGGACCAGCCAGTTCACGAACACCTTCACCATCATTCCCACGGATACGCCGACCTTCACCTACACGCTTTCCCATACGCCGACCACGCCGGGCGCGCCGACGGATACTTTCACCTACACGGCGACCGATTCCCCGACGCCGACCCACACGCCGACAATCACCCCGACGGAAAGCTTTACCAGCACGCACACACTCACTCCGACCCCGACGGCAACCTTGGATCCCAGCATGATCGACGATTGCGAGGACGGGGATGGTCAGGTCCTTCCCAACGGCGGCCGGGCCGGTTATTGGTACACCTACGGGGACGGGACGGGAACCATCGTTCCCGATCCTGCCGGGTCCTTCACCATGGTCCTGGGGGGGAATCCCGGGAACATGGCCCAGATCACGGGCAACGGTTTCACGAACTGGGGCGCCGGGATGGGCCTGAATTTCCTGGAAGAGATTTCACCCGGTGTGAAGGCGTCCTATGACGCCTCGGCCTATACGGGCGTGATCTTCGACATCCGCGTGGGGAGCGGCTCGACCACCAGCGTGCGCTTCGAGGTGCCGGCGTCGGCCACCAATGCCGATACGGGCCATTTCGGTGTGGATCTCACCGCCTCGACGGCCTGGCAGAGCGTGACCGTCTTCTTCAACCTGATGACCCAGCCGAACTGGGCAACCCCCGCTTCCTTCACCGCTTCCGACGTGTACGGCCTGCAGTGGAAGGTCGGGACGGGCGTTACCTTCGACGTGCAGGTGGACAACATCCGCTTCACGACGATCGTCGGCCCGACCCCGACGCCCAGCCCGACGAACGACCCGCTTCTCTTCGACAACATGGCGGACAACGACGGGCAGGTCTCCCCGAACGGCGGGCGCACCGGCTACTGGTACACCATGACCGACCTGAACGCCGGCGGCAATTCGACTGTCTGGCCACCCGAGGGAGTGGATTTCATCATGAGCAGTCCCTCGGGACAGACCGACGGCTATGCGGCCCGCATCACGGGTACCTTGGGGGCGGACTACCAGTACCGCTTCATCGGCTTGGGAGCCAACATGCTCGATCCCAAGGCCGTCTATGACGCCACGACGTACTACGGCTTCACCTTCTACGCGCGGCTCGGTAACACGGCCTCCGCTACCATCGTGAGGGTCTCCGTGCCTAACCAGGACACGGCGCTCGAAGGCGGGGTCTGCTCGCCGGCGGCCGATTGCGACAACAACTACGGTTACGACCTCGCGCTCACCACCACCTGGCAGGCCGTGACGGTGTACTTCAACCTGATGACGCAGGAATCGGGATGGGGCTACACGCCGCCTTCCGGCTTCACTGCCAGCAACATCTACTCGTTCCAGTGGCAGGTGAAGGGCGCCACCGGAGCCACGGTGGATTTCTGGGTGGACGACATCCGCCTCATCGACATCCCCGGGCCGACACCGACCCCGACCCAGCCGCCGGACCCGCTCCTCATCGACAACATGGACGATAACGACAGCCAGATCAACGTGATCTCCGGCCGCGACGGATACTGGTATTCCTTCTCGGACGTTTCGGAGGCCTCCTGGCCCGTGACGGAGGCCCATTCCACCGTCTGGCCCCCGGCGGATCCCTTCGTGATGTCCGCCCCGGGTTATTCCTCGAGTTATGCCTTGCGCACGACCGGGACCATCCGGGCCAGTTGCGCGCCGGCCTACCTCTATTGCGGGTACGCGGCCATCGCCTTCGACTTCGTGAATAAACCGACGACGGTCACGCAGAAGGTCATCTACGACCTTTCCGCGTTCACGGGCGTCCAGTTCTACGCCAAGAACAACGCGGCGGGACTGGCAACTCGGTGGAGGCTGAACGTTCCCGACTACTTCACTTCACCTGTGGCGGAAGGCGGCGATTGCCCCTCGGCCTGCAGCAACAACTTCGGCTGGGAACTGGGAAGCCCCTATTTCGGCCCGACGCCGATGATCAATCCGGGCCTGAACACCACATGGCAGCAGTACCAGATTCCGTTCTGGGTCATGTGCCAGGAGCAGTATTGGGGCCACAACGTGACCAGCGCGGACGTGGCGACCTGCAACGACGCCCCGACGACCCCGAACAGCGGGTGCCTCGACCTCACCAAGGTCTTCGGCATGCAGTTCAAGCTGAACAACGACAGCTTCGGCATGAACTTCGACTTCTGGGTCGACGACATGCGCCTTTATCCGTAAGGGTTTGCAAGGGTTTGCGATGAGGCCCGGTCCGCCTATGGCGGGCCGGGCTTTTTTTTATCCAAATCCTTGTTGTCACTTCCGACGGAAGCCGATCTTGGGAACGGTTTCACCCCCAAAAACACTGTTTCCTTGGTGTTTTGTCCATGTTTTTTGTGGTGTTTTGACAGCCGCTTTGGTGCATCATAACCCGGTTAAGCGATGTCCCTTCCGAGGGTGAACTCAAGGAGTGGTCGATGAAAATCCGTAATATCTGGTCCGTTCGAGTCCTGGCCTTGATCCTGGCTTCCTTCGCGATGGTATCCGGTTGCACGAGGTCCCTGGGACCCGTGGCTCCTCCCCCGGTTCCCAAGGTGACCGCCACGTTCACCATCGGATATGACACATTCACTCCGACCGAGACCCGGACCGTCACATCGACCTTCACCGGGACCGCCACCTATACCGGCACTCCCAGTTATTCGCCCACCAGGACCTATACCGCGACCCCGACCCTGACACCTTGGCCGACCCACACTCCCACCTTCACGGGAACCCGTACCCATACGCCCACCTTCTCCTGGACCTATACCTTCACGCCGACCTTCACTTTCACCGGCACGGACACCCATACGCCCACCTACACCTTCACGTCCTTGTACTCGAACACCCCCACCTACACCGGTACGCCGACCTGGACAGGCGTTTGGACGAACACCCCGACGCACTCGCCCACCCATACGCTGTCGCCCATCCCGACGAACACGTTCACGCACACGGCGACGGCGACGGTGACGCCGACGTTCACGAGCACGCTGACGTCGACGCCGACGACGCCGGGGGCCGCCACGTTCACCTTCACGGCCACCCCGACCATTACCTCCACGGCCACGCTGACCTACACGGCCACCGTGACGACGACGCACACCCTGCCGACGGGAAACACCTTCACCGCCACGAGCACGGCGACGCCCACGAACACGACGGGCTCGGGTTGCGCGGTGACGGTGTACAAGAGCGCGTACACCTTCGACGCGGATGACGAGTGCTGGTACACGAACAACACGCAGACGGGGACGGTGCTGGGCTGGATGGACAACGCCTCGGCGCCGGCGGGTGCCGTGGGCGGAGTCCTGCACGCTTCCGTGCCGTACGGCACGGTGGTGGACGGGTCCAACAACTCCACGGAGGGCTTCTCGATCCTGCTGCCCTCGACCGTGGACCTGACGGGCAAGGTGCTGAGGGCCCGCGTGTACATCTCGACGGCCACGCAGGGGACGGCGTGGGGCGGCGGGATGCAGTTGAACGTGGGGACGGGAGCCGATGCGTCGGGCTGGTGCGCGCCGTGGACGAACATCACGGGCTTCGGGGCCTGGTACACCTACACCTACGATCTTTCGGCCTGCGCCACGGCCAACGCGGTGAGGCGCCTGGGCGTGCAGATCGTGATGGCGCAGGGATGCGCTCCGGGTGACGTGTACATCGACAGCTTCGAGGTGGTCGACGCGCCGACCCCGACGCCGACCGTCGGCGGGTGCGTGGACGTGCTGGTGAACGATCTGGAGACCGCGGCCGAGAACGGGACGATTTCCGGGACCAACGCGGTGCACACGATCGTGGATTCGGGGGCGGCGCCGGTGGGCGCCATCACGAGCGGGACCCACGCGATGCAGGTGAGCATCGGGGTGACGGGCTGGAACAACGACTTCCTGAACTGGGAGGCGTTCGCGCCGTCTGACCTGAGCAACGTGGTGCGCGTGAAGATGGACGTGTACGTGCCTTCGGGGACGC
>CAZGWJ010000012.1:0-45532 GCA_964529445.1 uncultured bacterium | reverse complement strand
TTCACGAACACCTTCACGCCCACGAGCACGCCCACCAACACCTCCACACCAACCGACACGGGAACTCCGACCCGGACCCCAACCTTCACGGCCACGAGCACCTACACCTGGACCTCCACGTACACCGCGACCCCGACCTTCACATCCACTCCGACGGAAACCCGGACGCCGATCTTCACGGCCACGAACACGCCGACTTCCACGGGGACCTTCACACCCACGTGGTCTTCCACTCAAACCCCGACTCCGTCCCGTACCTCGACACAAACCCGCACACCTACGAGCACCATGACTCCGACGGACACGGGAACCCCGACCATGACCCTTACCCCTCATACCTCGATTCTCATTCCTGTTTGCACTCCCGTTCTTTACCCGAACCCCTGGGACGGTAACGGGACCCCGATGGCGGTCTTCTGCCTGGACGCCCCGGCGGTCCAGGTGCGGATGACCGTCTACACGACGGCTTATCGCCGGGTTGGCGACCGGACGGTCCGGAACATTCCGGCGGGCGTGCGGCAGGAGCCCCTTCCTGTCACGGACCTCAAGGGACGCCCGTTGGCCAACGGGCTTTACTACGTCGTGATCGGCCTGCCGAGCGGGCCGGTCATCGCCAAATGGATGATCCTTCGCTGATTCCAAGGACGGCGGTTTTGCGCGGGAACAGGTCCTGCGTGTAGAATGCCCCCATGAAGTTCATCCCCCATCCGCCTTTGATCCGCATTCCGCCGTTCCTGGTTCTTGCCCTGCTTGCGGTTTTCGCCTGTGGGCGGAAGGAACCTCCAGTCGAAAAACCCGTTCCCGCCGGCGAGGCCCTGACCGTCGCCTTGAAGGGAAACCCCTGTCAACTGAGGGTCGAGGCTTTCGACCGCGATCCCGTCACCGGCGTTTCCCGGATGGCACGGGTCACCTTCATCGATCTCGTGGGAGAACCGGGATGGAGTTCCGAGTTCCCCGGATTCAAGGCCGCCTATCTGTCCGAGGACGCGAGTATCTCGGTGGTGCAGAAAGAGGAACCCGGCGAGGGGAGAACCCTCCTCATGGTCCTTTTCAACGCGCGGCGACAGCTTCTTCAAACCATCACCCTGGATGAGCGCGTTCAAGGGGAGATCGTCCTCTCCCGCACGGGTCGTTACGCCGCCGCTTTGGGGCAGCAGGGAACCCTCTTCCATATCAGCGTCCTTTCGGGGGAGGTCCGCCGGCATTCCTTGGGACCCGAGGCGGGGGGCGGACTGGTGATGACCTGTTCCGACGACGGGGTATTGACCTGTGTTTACGGCGGGGGAAGGTATACAAAGTCGTTCAGGATCTGAAAGCGGCCGGCCCGGTGGTCTTTTTCGACCGATTCATGGAATAACCCCCCTCTGTCGGACACAAAAGGGCATCACCGTTTTGGAGGATCGAAAATGCGGATATCCCTTTTTGTCCTTCTGGGATTGATGTCGCTTCCCTGGGGGTGTGCTCAAAAAAGCCAGAATTCGCCTTTGAATCCGGCCCCGGCTACGGCGACCCCCGTGTTCACCATCCCGTCCACTCCGACCGTCACGACGACCCTGACGGCCCCCTGCGGGGTCGCCTGTACGGTGACTCCGACACGAACACCCACTCCCGCCGATTCGGCTACGCCCACAGAAACCCTTCCACCGACGACGCCAACCTTCACGACGACCCCGACGGCCCCCTGCGGCGTCACCTGTTCGGTGACCCCCACGCCGACCTTCTCTTCGACTTCGAGTCCGACGCAAACGCCGTCGAACTGCCATATACCGCGATTGACGGACGACGTGGTGGTTCTGGCCCCCGCGTCCGGAAATGCCGTCACCTTACTGGGTTATGCCCGTGATCCGGGTATTACGGTGGTGGTCGCCTATTACGACGGGATCGGATCCCTGGTGTCGCAGACCAGCGTGGTTTCGAATGCTTCCGGGTATTTGACAGAAGCATACACCTTCCAGGGGACCGAATCCTTCGCCGGGGATTGGCACATCCAGGTATTCCCGGTGGGGACGACGCCGGAGGCAACCTACAATCCATCCGCGGCTTTCCACGACATGATGATCGTTCGCTTCGTTTCGCCGACTCCGACCGCGACCGCGACGGCACCCTGTATGAACATGGTTACTTCCGCCGCCGATCCCGGCTATCTGGTGCGCGAGAACGTGTTCGTTCGTGATGCCTGCCATACGCATTACGTGAGACTCTACGCGACCACCGGCGAGAACACGCTGGCCTGGTACGATGCATCGAACCAGTTGGTCCATTCCCAGACCCAGGCTTCCTCCTTCACCCAGCATTTCTCCTATGCTTTCAACGGGTCGGGCGCGAAGGGGACCTGGCACATCACGCTCTTCGCCTCGCCGGCAACCCCGGCTCCCACCTGGCCGGGTCATTCGGGGGGGCTCTCCTGCGGTCCGAGCGCGCTGGCGGTGCAATAACAGAAGGGACGATCCCGGGCCCGTTCCGGCCAAGGCCGGGACGGGCTTTTTTTATGGGGCGCCTCCGGCGGGCGTGATAAACTTCCTTTCCGGCCATTGCGGCCGATTCGTGGAAGGGAAGACATGCCCCTCGAGACCGTCGCCGAGAATCTCAAGGCCCTTGTCCGGGTCCAAAACGCCGACCATGAGGCTGACGCCTTCGACAAGGTACGCCAGGAGTCCCTGGACGCCCTCGATCTCGCCGAAGCCAGGTTGAAGGCCTGCCGACAGCGACTGGAGGACGACCGGAAGGCCCTCCTGGAAGCCCAGAAGCAGCAGAAGGCGATGGAGATCGAAGTGGCCTCCTTGGACGCGAAGGTGTCCAAATATCAGAACCAGCTTTTCGAGGTGAAGAGCAACAAGGATTACGACGCCCTCAAGGCCGAGATCGAGAACGCCAAGACCGAGAAGACCCGCATCGAGGATCGCATCCTCGAAGGGCTCTTCCGCCAGGACGAGCAGAAGAAGGCTATCGAGAACCTGTCCCGCCAGGTCGAAGAGGACGCGAAGAAGGCCGCCGCCGACAAACAGGCCCTCCTGACCAAGGCCTCGGATTGCCAGAAGCGGGCGGCTGAAAAGCGGACGGAGCGGGAAACCCTCCTTGCCGAGATCGACCGGGAATGGGCCGAGGCGTACCGCCAATTGCGGGAAAGCGGCAAGAAAACCGCCGTGGCCGAGATCACCGAGGACTTGATGTGCTCTGGTTGCCGCATGGCTGTTCCCCAGCAGACCGTCCTCGAGGTGCGCCGGGCCTACCAGATCATCCGTTGCTCCTGTGGTCGACTGCTGACCGTGAAGGATTGATCCGTGAGCGTTTCCACCGCCCGACGTGTCCTGGGGATCGAGGCCCGTGCCCTCCAGCGTCTGGCCCGCAGGACGGGGCGTTCCTTCGTTGCCGCCGTGAATCTCCTCTACCGCATCCGGGGCCGGGTCGTTGTGACCGGTATGGGCAAGTCCGGGCTCGTCGGACAGAAGATCGCCGCCACTCTTTCCTCCACCGGAACTCCCGCCGTCTGCCTTCATCCCACCGAGGGTATGCACGGGGATCTGGGCATGGTGAAGCGCATCGACGCAGTCCTGGCCCTCTCCAACAGCGGCGAAACCGAGGAACTCAAGGCGCTTCTTCCCCATCTGAAGCGCATGGGTTGCCGCATCGTGCTGATGACGGGTGACCTTCGGTCCAGCCTCGCCCGCTCAGCTGACGTGGTCCTCGATACCGGCGTTGGGAAAGAAGCCTGTCCCATGAACCTGGCACCGACCGCCAGCACCACTGCGGCGATGGCCATGGGGGATGCCTTGGCCATCGCGCTCCTGGAAAGGCGCGGGTTCACTGAGGAGGATTTCGCCCTCTTCCATCCGGCCGGAGACCTGGGAAAGCGTCTGCAATTGCGTGTGGCCGATGTCATGCGACGCGGACCGGCCGTGCCGCGGGTGCCCCTCGATGCCCCCTTCAAGAGGGTGGTCCGCGAGATCAACGCCAAGAAGGTGGGTGCCACCTGCGTCGTCGACCCGAAGGGGCGATTGGCCGGCATCGTGGTGGACGGCGACCTTCGTCGCGCTTTCCTCAACCATCCCGGCTTCACGAAAATGGACGCAAAGGCCTTGCGCATTCCGCGACCCCGGACCATCCAGGCCGATGCTCGCCTGGCCCAAGCCCTCCAGACGATGGAGGAACACGCCATCTACCAGCTCGTGGTCGTGGACGGGAAGAGGCGGCCGGTTGGGTTCCTCCACATGCACGACCTGCTGGGCCGCGGCCGCGTGAAGGTTCTCTAACCCTGAACCGCAGAGGACGCAGGGGACGCCGGGAATGAAACGGACCTGGTTGAATTGATACCCTTGGATCTCCTCCGCGATCTCTGCGAACCCTGCGGTTATGAGGTGGACGTTCCGTGAAAAAGATCCAGGCGTTCTTCACCGACGTGGACGGCTGTCTCACCGACGGCCGGTTGCATGTGGGCGATCGCGAGACGGGCGTCACCTTTCACATCCAGGATGGTGTCGGACAGCGCCTGATGGAGGCGGCGGGGGTCCCCGTCCTCTGGCTGTCCGGCCGTCGCTCGAGGGCCGTGGCCCGGCGCGCGCGGATGCTGGGGGTGCGGTGCCTCTACCTGGGCCATCTCGAGAAGATCAGGACGGCCGAGCGGATCTGTCGTGCCCGGGGATGGAAGCTCTCCGAGGTGGCTTTCCTGGGTGACGACCTCATCGATCTGCCCCTCCTGCGCCGGGTAGGGTATCCGCTTGCCCCCGCCGATGCCCGTCCCGAGGTGAGGCGAGTGGCCCGATACGTGACGAGAGCCCCGGGTGGGCAGGGCGCTTTCCGGGAGGCGGTGGAAAAGGTCCTGAAGGACCAGGGTTGCTGGGCCCAAACCGTGGACGCCTACCTGAAAAAAGCCCTCCAGTAGGAACACTTCTCCCGTCGCGGCTTCGCGGGGCCCTATAATCGTCCCGAAGAGTTCCGCGAATCCCGAGGATGCCCGTGGCCCGCCCCTTGCAGAAGATCAAGAATCACGTCATCTACCTCACGGCCCGAGCGCTCATCCTTCTCCTGGGCCTCCTGCCTCTCGGTCTCCTTGCGCCTCTCGGGTCCTGTCTGGGTCGTTGCGTGTTCCGCCTCGCGGCGAGCGAGAGAAAAAAATGCCTTCGCAACATCGCAACGGCTTTTCCGGAGCTTTCCCCGGGGGAAGGCCGACGCCTGGGTTCCGAGGTCTTCGCCCATTTCGGCCGCGAAGCGCTCGCGATGGTAAGATACCGGAACTGGTCCCGGGAGAAGGTCGTCCAACTCGTCGAACGGATCGACGGGTGGGAGCATTTCGAGAGCGCCCATTCGAGGGGAAAAGGCGTTCTTATCGTCACGGCCCATCTGGGCAATTGGGAGGTGCTGGCCGCTTGCTTCGCCGCGCGGGTGCCCGTGGCGGTCGTCGCGCAGAAACTGTACGACCCCCGTTTCGACGATCTGATCACCCGGCTGCGTGAGCGATGGGGGAGCGAGGTCATCCAGAGGGGGGTTGCCCTGAAGGGCATCCTGAGGGCCCTCTCGAGGGGCAAGACCATCGGGACGCTCTGCGACCAGGACACGGGCATGGACGGCGTGTTCGTCCCCTTTTTCGGGCGACCGGCCTGGACCCAGTCGGGCGTGGTGCGCGTGGCACGCAGGACCGGGGCGCCCCTGGTCCCCTGTTTCATCGTGCGCGAGGCGAACGGGCGCTACCGCATCTTCATCGAGCCTGCGATCGCGATCCCCGAGGCGGGTGACGAAACCGCGATCATCCGGGATGCGGTGCGATCTTTCACGGAGATCATCGAGAGGCGGGTGCGGATGCATCCTGAACAGTGGGTTTGGATGCACGAACGTTGGAGGACCAGGCCTGAAAGTGAAAAGAACGGATAAACATCTGCACGGTGTGAAGGCCGTCCCGGTGAAGGACGCCTCCGGGAGGGCGGGATTCGTGTTGACGGCGAAGCCCGCGAGGAAACGTCACGACTTCTCTCGCCTTTACGACTACGAGCCGCTCCCGCTCGACAAGCCGAGGGGAGGTCTCTTCGCGCGGCGTCGGCCCTGGGTGCTGGCGGGTATTGCCCTCTTGCTGCTCGCCTTCGCCTGGTGGAACATGAGATCCTCGGTTCCCGACAGCGACTGGGGAGGACTTCCCCGGGGCGAGGACGCCCCCGATGCCACCCTGGAGGGGTTCCATCTCGTCTCCTCGACGCGCGGGGTGAAGCAGTGGGAACTGTACGCCCAGAGCGCGCGCCTTTACCAGCAAAGTCGGGAGGCCTACGCCTCCCAGATCTACGTCGAGTATTTCCGGAACAACCGCGTCATCTCGACGCTGACGGCCGACCGGGGCGTCATCAATATGCAGACCAACGACACCTATGCCGAGGGGCACGTGGAGCTCATCGCCGAGAACGGCGCCAAGCTGGAGACGTCCAAGTTGCATTGGGATTCCCGGACGGAGACCATCCGGACCGATTCCCGCGTCCATATCTACAAGGGCCTGGACGATATCACGGCCCAGGGCATGACCGCGGATGCGCACCTGGACAATATCCGTTTCGTCAAGGATGTCCATACACGCGTGAGGGACGCTTCCGAGATCGAGAAATTCGACCTGAAGAAGAGGTTTTGACCGATGAGAGAAAAATCGCGTCCGGGACTTTTCCGCCTCACCGTGCTCGCCTTTTTAGCGTGCGTCGGCCTGGGCGTCGCCGCGTCGGGGGATGGCCCTCAGCCCCCGGAGATCACGCCCAAACGGCCCGTGGAGATCCGATCGAGGGAGCTCACGTTCGAACGCGCCAGCGGAATCACGCGATTCATGGGGGATGTGGTCGTGACGCATGGTGAGCTCCGCATGCAGGCTGACGAGGTGCGTGCCACCTCGGGGAACCGCCAGGCTACTGCTGAGGGGAACGTCACGGCTGTGGACGCCGGCATGGCGGCCACTCTGACCTGCGGGCATCTGGAATACCGCGACCTCATGAGGGTCATCACCGCCCACGACGGCCCCCTTTTGCGTTCGGTGGACGACAATCTCCGCCCTGTTTCCCTCACGAGCCGCCAGATGGAGTTCTATTCGGACCAGAAGATGGCTGTGGCCAACCAAGGCGTGGTGATGACCTCGTCGGAAGGATATGCCGTGGCCGATCGGGCCGTTCTCCTGCAGGACCGGGGCGAGGTCCTCTTGGAGGGGGAACCGCGTATCTTCACGTCCCAGGGGGATTTCTCGGGTCGGCGCCTGAGAATGAACATGAGGGAGAACCGATACGAGGCTGAGGGAGGGGTCGAGGTCAATTTCTATCCAACGCCCCAGGCCCAAGTTCCCGTTCCACCCGTCTCTCCCCGGGGTTCGGGCGGGATGTCGACCCGGTCCCCATCGAGCGAAACGGGGGTCCTCCCGGCCGCATCGCCGGTCCCTGGAACGGGCGCGAGCCCCAAGGCCCCCGTGGGCGGTCCTCCTGCCCGCAGCTGGGGAGGGGTTTTAGGAGTGGGAGGACGTTAGCAGGGCGCTGATATGGAGTACAGCATCCTGCCGGGAATGTGGTATAAGAGGAAGCGTTCCGGAGTTTCGAGACCGGTCAGGGGCGTACCCGCGTGAGAATCCTTCGAACCGAAAACCTCGTCAAGATCTACAACAAGAAGCGTGTGGTGAATCACGTTTCCATCGACGTGCGGCAGGGCGAGGTGGTGGGCCTTTTGGGCCCCAACGGTGCTGGAAAAACCACCACCTTCTATATGACCGTTGGGCTCATTTCCCCCGATCACGGCCATGTCTTCTTCCAGGAGGACGGCAAAGCCAAGGACATCACCCATCTTCCCATGTACAAGCGGGCCCGAATGGGGATCGGCTACCTGCCCCAGGAACCATCCATCTTCCGGAAACTCACTGTCGAGGAGAACCTCAAGGCCATCCTGGAATTGATGCCTCTCACGAAGGAGGAGCGCGAGAAACGCCTTCGGGGTCTCCTGGACGAGCTGAACGTGGCCCACTTGGCCAAGCAGAAGGCCTATACCCTTTCCGGAGGGGAGCGTCGTCGCGTGGAGATCGCCCGGTCCCTGGTCCTTCAACCCACCTTCATCCTGCTGGACGAACCCTTCGTGGGGATCGATCCCATTGCCGTCCAGGATATCCAGAGCATCATCCGCTTCCTCAAGAAAAAGGGCATCGGGATCCTCATCACGGATCACAATGTCCGGGAGACGCTTTCCATCACCGATCGCGCCTACCTCATCTACGAGGGGAAGATCCTGTTGCACGGATCGGCGGCCAAGCTTGCGGCGAGCCGGAAAGCCCGCAAGATCTATCTCGGCGACCGATTCACCCTCAAATAACCCGACGACGATCCGCACCACCAGCGCCTCTTCGAGGCGCCACGAGCCCCTCGACTTCGCTCGGGGCCACCAAGAAGTTCGGGTCTTTCCGGCATCATGGGTTGATGCTCCCTATAGGGGGGATGGTGGGATGCAAAGCGGTCTCGGGGCGATAGGAAGGTCGTTTCTGAGGAAAGTATTCGGCAAAATAGCGATCATTCCTCAAAATACAATACTCTTGACAAGATTGGGCCACTCCCGCTAGATTAACTCGATTTTGAACCAGCGAGGACCTTTGCCCATCCGAAGGAAGGACCGGAAAAATGCGTCGGGAACACCCGCGCCGTCCGGTCTGGCTGCCTTCAAGCGGTCTTTGGACCGCTTTCTGGCCCCCACCAGCCGTTTGCTGGCGGGGTGGGGGGTTACGCCGGACCACCTCACGCTTTTCGGGGTGTTCCTGACGGTGCCCATCGCCTTCTTCCTTGTGATGGAGAAGTTTCCCCTCGCGGGTTTGTGGTTGCTGTTGGCCGGGGCGTTCGACACCCTGGACGGGGCTTTGGCCCGTAACATGGGCTTGAAAAGCCGCTTCGGGGCGTTCTTCGATTCCACCATGGACCGGTTTTCCGAGGCCGTGGTGTTCGTCGGCTTCATCTTACTTTTTTACCGGCGCCAGCAACCCTTGGAGCTCATCGTCGCTTTCGCGGCGAGCGTGTTCTCCCAGACGGTCCCCTATGCCAGGGCCCGGGCCGAAGGCCTGGGTCTTGACTGCGAGGTCGGGATCCTCCCTCGTTGGATGAGGGTGGCAGTCCTGTCCCTGGGGCTCCTGGTGGGCGAACCCGTCTGGGCCCTCTGGATCGTTGCGGTGGGGTCGTTCATCACCACCGTCCAGAGAATCCTGTGGGTGAGGAAGCTGACGCGGGAGTCCGGCCGCCCGTAAGGGCACCTTCCCGAAGATGCGCCTCTTCACCCGCTTAACGCCCGAAACGGCGGCATTTTCAGGGAGGCTGGCATGTCTAAGATCCGTGTGGCCATCGTCGGTGTCGGTTGTTGCGCTTCATCGCTGGTGCAGGGCATCGAGTTCTACAGGGACCAGGAGGAGGATTCCTTCGTCCCGGGACTGATGCACGTCAAGGTCGGCAAGTACCATATCCGCGACATCGAGTTCTCTTGCGCTTTCGACGTCGACTCCAACAAGGTCGGCAAGGACCTGGTGGACGCCGTTTTCACCCCCATCAACAACACCATCAAGTTCGCGGATGTCCCCAAGCGGGGGATCCAGGTGTACCGGGGCCATACCCTGGACGGCCTGGGCAAGTACTACCGCGAGGTGGTCACCGAGTCCTCCGAGAAGCCGGTGGACGTGGCCAAGATCCTCAAGGAAACCAAGACGGACGTCCTCATCAACTACCTGCCGGTCGGCAGCGAGGAAGCCACCAAGTTCTACATGGTCGAGGCCATGAAGGCCGGGGTCGGCGTGGTGAACTGTATGCCGGTGTTCATCGCCTCGAACCCCGGTTGGGCCAAGAAATTCGAGGACGCGGGGCTTCCCATCCTGGGCGATGACATCAAGGCCCAGGTGGGTGCCACCATCACGCACCGGGTCCTGACGAAGATGTTCAGCGACCGGGGCGTCATCCTCGACCGCACCTACCAGATCAACTTCGGCGGCAACATGGACTTCAAGAACATGCTCGAGAGGTCCCGGCTGGAGTCGAAGAAGATCTCCAAGACCAACGCGGTGGTCAGCCAGTTGTCGCATCCCATCGAGAAGGACGACATCCACATCGGGCCTTCCGACTACATCCCCTGGTTGCAGGACCGCAAGTGGTGCCACATCCGCATGGAAGGCCGCGAGTTCGGCAACATCCCCGTGCAGATCGACATGAAGCTCGAGGTCTGGGATTCGCCCAACAGCGCCGGGGTGTCCATCGACGCCATCCGCTGCTGCAAGCTGGCCATGGACGCCGGTTTCAAGGGCGCCATGGAGGAGCCGTCGTCGTACTTCTTCAAGACGCCTCCCGTGCAGTACTCCGATTCGGAGGCCAAGGAAGCGGTCGACACCTTCATCGCGAAGGCGGTCAGCCACCAGGGGGCACCGGTCAAGGTCTAACCCTAAGACGTCTGTTGAAAGGCCCGTTCCCGGAAGGGGGCGGGCCTTTTGTTTTTGGGGGCGTCTCAGGGAATGAGAAACGGGCGTTTCGGAATGGGGAATTGGAAGTCTTCCTCGGGAAAGGGATATAATCCGGATCGATGAAAGTCTCCCTCGCCATCACCAACATCGCCCAGCTCTATGACGGGGTCGGCAAGAAACCCCTCGCGGACGCCCTCGTCCTCATCCATCACGACTCCCTCGCCTACGTGGGTCCCAAGGCCGGCGCGCCCGACTATCGGGCCGATGAGACGTACGACGCCGGAGGGGCGACCGCATTGCCCGGCCTCATCGACCTGCACACGCACGCCTTGATCGACGAGGAGACCCTGGGCAGTTTCGTGCGAAACGGGGTCACCACGATCCGCGACCTGGGGAGCGACGCCTTCCGTGCCGTGCGCTGGAAGAAGATGGAGCGCGCGGGCAAGGTGGTGTCACCCCGCATTTTCGCCTCGGGCCCCATCCTCACCTGTCCCGGGGGATACCCGGACAACGTCTGGGGCAACAACATCGCCGCACCGGTGCGGGGCCGCTACCACGCCCAGGAACGCGTGAAAAAGATCGTGTCCATGCAGTTGGACGTCATCAAGGTGGGGTTGGAGGACGAGCTCGGCCCCTGCCTCTCGGAAACCGAGGTGCGAGCCGTCATCTCGCAGGCCCGCGAATCGGGCGTCCCTTCCACCGTTCACCTGACCAGCGCAACGGATTTCGAACTGGCCTTGCGGAGCGGGTTGACGGAGATGGCCCATGTGCCCGCTCGGCCGATGCCCGACGACGTCTGGAAGGAGGCGGTGCGCCAGAAGGTGAGGATCATCCCCACCCTTCATGCGCACTCCGGCTGGGCCGAGGAGTGGAAACGCAGGAAGGACCATCCCTTCGGCCATCATTGCATCAAGGGTTTCCAGCAGGGATATTGGCAGGCCATCCGAAACCTGGAGAAGTTCCTCTCCTTCGGGGGCGAGGTGTTGTACGGCACCGACGCGGGGAATCCCAACCTGCCCTTCGGGGCCAGCGGGGCGGAATTCAAGGATCTGATGAAGACGGGACTGGCCATGACCGCTTGCCTGTCCATGGCCACCTCCGGGGCCGCGGCGGCTCTCGGCATCGGGGACCGGACCGGATCGCTCGAGAAGGGCAAGTGGGCGGACCTGGCCCTCTACGGCGAGGACCCCATGAAGGACCCCGACGACTTCAAGACCATCCGGATGGTCTTCAAAGCCGGGATCCCGGTGTCGCCGGGACCGATGGCGCTCCCGGTGCCCTTCGACCTGGATTTCTGGATCTCCCAGTACGAGAAGACCGGCTTCAAGCCCAAGGTCTGGAGCGAGGAAAAAACATAAAGCCGTCATCCCCAAGTCCCCAAGACCCCAAGGGGAGTTAATATGAAAAATTCAAGCCGGGACGATCGAGTCCCTCCGATGGATGCTTGAAATCCTTTTAAATAACCCTTTCTCGGGACTCGTGTTTTGGGGGCCACAGGGTTTTTCTGGAAAGGGTCCCCGGGGATAGGCGATAATCGGGAACCGGCAGGGAATAACCATCGAGGAAAACGGCCGACCGTGCCTACCAAACTCTCCTATGAATTCAAGCTCTCGGTCGTAGTCGCCAGTCACCATCACCTGGATGTGATGGGCGAGATCGCGAAGGTCGCCGCCCCCAAGTGGTACAAGAAGTCCTATTTGCGGGCGGCCATACGGCACAAGCGGGCTTACGTGGCCCTGGTGGGACGCATTCCCGGGGCCTTCTTGGTCTGGAACCGGGATTTCTACGGCTACTATTTCATCGACCTTTTGGTGGTGCATCCCGAGTTGCGCCGAAAAGGACTGGGTCGGCTTCTCATCAAGGCCATGGAAAAGCGTTGCGTGGATAAGCGCCTCTATACATCGACCAACCGTTCCAACAAGGTCATGCAACAAGTGTTGAAGCGGATGGGTTACAAGCGGGTGGGGTACATCTCCAACGTGGACCGGGGAGACCCGGAGTGGATCTATTACAAAAGGTTGTAACCGCCGATTCACGCCGATGAACGCCGATTGAAAAGTTCAGAGGCGTTCTTGGATCGGATGGGATTGTTCGTGCAAAACTATGCCGTCATGAGCATCGGTTCTAAAAAGGGTTGATGTCGTACCGGCGTCTATCGGTGCTTCAACAATTATTCCGATATTGAATGGCTCCGTCTGTTGAAGGGGTATAATTATTGCAAAGCAAGAGCCGTGCCCAAGAGGTCCCCTCGTCATGAAGCAGGAATTCAGGATCAACCAGAGCCTCCAGCAACGCGTTGTCATGACGCCGATGCTGCAACAGGCGCTCAAGATCCTCCAACTTTCCACGTTGGAACTGAAGGAATGGATCGAGCAGGAGATGACGGAGAACCCTGTTCTCGAGGAGGTCGACGACGATGCTCCCGCCAGCCCCGAGAAGGGCACCGAGCCGGCTGTCGTGGACGAGGCCCCGGAGAACCGCGTCGATCCTGCGATCGAGAAGGCCCTGGAGTCACGTGATCCGGACATCGTCGATAAGATGCGCGAAGCTCGGGATTTCGAGCCCGAGGCTTGGGCGGACGACGATTCCTGGCGCGAGGAGCGGCGCGTTGCCGGTGATGGGGGCGATTACGACCAGGAGAAGAGGGATTTCCAGGAAGCTTCCATCACCCGGGAATCCACCCTCTGGGAGCATCTTGAATGGCAGCTTTCCCTGACGTCCCTGTCCGAGGAAGAGCGCACCCTCGGAAAAGTCCTGATCGGCCATATCGACGAGAACGGGTACCTTTCCACCCCGCTGGATGAGGTGGCCCGACGCCAGGAAATCCCCTTGCCGCAACTCGAAAAGGTTCTGCGGGTCCTTCAATCCTTCGAACCCACCGGGGTGGGTGCCCGGAACCTCCGGGAATGCCTGCTCCTCCAATTGGAAACCCGGAAGGGTGAAGTGGCCCGTCTGGCCCATGAGGTGGTCCTTCGGAATTTCGAGGATCTGGAGAAACGCCGTTTCCAGGTCATCCAGAAGACCCTGGGTTGCGATGGGGAAAGGTTCAGGGAGGTTTTGGGCCTGCTGTTCTCCCTGGAACCCAAGCCGGGCCGGTCATTCGGGGTCGTGCGGGCCCAGGCGGTCATCCCCGACGTGACGGTCGAGGAGTTGGACGGGGATTACGCCATCCTTCTCAATGACGATGAGATACCCCGCCTTCGCGTCTCCCCCTATTACCGCCGCCTACTCAAGGACAGGAAGGCACCCGGCAAAGCGGAGGCCAAGGCATACCTTGAACAGAAGATCCATTCGGCTCTCTGGCTCATCAAGAACATCGAGCAGAGGCGCAAGACCATCTACCGGGTTACGGAGGCCATTTTTCGCATCCAGAGGGATTTTCTGGACAGGGGATTGAACTGCTTGAAGCCCCTCACATTGAAACAGGTGGCCGATATGGTGGGGATGCATGAATCCACGATCAGCCGGGTTACTACCCACAAGTACGTGCAAACACCCCGTGGGCTTTTCGAATTGAAGTTCTTTTTCTCGAGCGGCCTGGAATCGGAAAGCGGTTTGGATGTTTCCTCACTTTCCGTGAAGGAGTCCATCCGCGAGATGGTGGGACAGGAGCTGGGGAGTAAACCCCTTTCCGACCAGAAAATCGCGCAGCTATTGAAGGAAAAGGGCATCAATATCGCCCGTCGAACCATCGCGAAATACAGGGAAGAAATGGGCATTCCGGCCGCTTCCCGAAGGCGTAAGGCATAGGTTGGTCGGGAATTTCAGTAGATCAGACCAATTGGGACACCATGGGGCTTCATCGATCCAAGAATATGTCGTCCGGCAAATATCCGATATTTTACAAGTAAATCGATCGATTCCGGCCCAAGCAGGTTCCATGGCGTTGACTTCCACTCGCTCGATGTTAGAATACCGCCCTCTTGTATTGGCTCCCTGCCGAGAGCGGGTGAAGGGCCTAAAAACAAGGTTTCTATCCTGGAAAACCCAGGGAGCCATCCCCTTTGTTTGAAAACCCCGATAAAGAAATGAAAATAATCATCACGAGCCGGCATGCCTCCCTAACCGAGGGCTTGCGGACCCATATCGAAGATAAGATCCACAGGGTCGAAAAGTATCTCGGCAAAATAAGAGAGACCCATGTCATCCTGAATTTCGAGAAACGGCGCCACCTTTGCGAGATCAACCTCTACGGAAAGTCCTTGAAACTGGCCTCCGTCGGATCTTCCCACGACATGTACCAGTCCATCGACCAGGCCTTGGATAAGCTGGAGCGCCAGGTTCTCAAAGTCAAAGATAAGCGGGTGGGTCGCTATCGGGAGGGCAAACAGGCCAAGGCCCGATCCATCGTTCACCATGTTCTTTCACCCGTCGAGGAGGGCGAGGAATCCGTGGTGGTGAGGTCCCGGAAGCACGCCGTGAAACCCATGACGACCGAGGAAGCGGCCCTTCAGCTGTCGGCTTCCCGGGACGAGTTCCTGGTCTTTTCCAACGCCGATACGGGAAAGACCAACGTGGTTTACAAACGAAAAGACGGGCACATCGGGTTGATCGAGCCCGAATACTGATCCATCGATCGTTTCAGACCTGAGGAGGAAGCGGGCATGCAGATCCTGGAGATTCTTTCAATCGACAACATCAAGATGACCCTGGAGTCCAAGAACAAGAAGGACGTCATCAAGGAACTCGTCGACGTCCTGGTGAAATCCGGAAAGATCAAGGACAAGAAGCGGATGGTCCAGATCCTCATGGAACGTGAGGAACTGGGTTCCACCGGCATCGGCCAGGGCATCGCCATCCCCCATGGCAAATCGGACACCGTCTCGGAACTGACCGCGGCGTTCGGATTGTCTCAGGAGGGCATCAGCTTCGATGCCCTCGATGGGGAATCCGTCAACATCTTCATCCTGCTGGTGGCCCCGGAAGGTGCGGCGGGACAGCATTTGAAAGCCTTGGCCCGCATCTCCAGCCTTCTCAAGGACAAGTACTTCCGTAAATCCCTCCTCTCGGCGAAATCGCCCGAAGAGATCGTCAAGATCATCCAGGAAGAGGAGAAGCTGAAGCACTAAGGGGCGCCAGGTCGGTCGCGTCCTCCGGGGGTGCTCCCATGAAAAAGATCAGCGTCGAGGTCTTCTACCAGGAAGCCAAGGAGCGTCTCCGGCTTTCCCTCCTCTCCGGCGGGAAGGACATGGTCCGGCATTCCGTGTCCGGGGTGGATATCAACCGGATGGGCATGGCCTTGACCGGTTATCTCAAGTGGTTCCCCCACGAACGGATTCAGGTTCTCGGCAAGACTGAGTGCGGTTACCTTGCGACTCTTCCCGCTGCGAAGCGCCTGTCGGCCTTATCGCGCATCGTCACCTCCAAACTGCCCTGTATCATCGTCACCCATCGCATGAAGGCTCCCGCGGAATTGCTGCGTCTCGCGCGACGGGAGGAGGTCCCGGTCTTCTCGACCCCGCTTCCCACGACCCGCCTCATCTCCGAGGTCTCCGTGTACCTCGAGGAGAAGTTCGCCCCCGAGACCACCGTGCATGGGACCCTTTTGGATGTGTACGGAGTGGGCGTGCTCATTCTCGGCCAATCCGGCATCGGAAAGAGCGAATGTGCTCTGGACCTCGTCGAGCGCGGCCACCGCTTGGTGGCCGACGACTTGGTGTATATCAAGCGATTGTCCAACCACATCCTGATGGGGTCACGTTCCGAGATCATCAAGCACCACATGGAAATCCGCGGGCTGGGGATCATCAATATCGAGAGCCTTTTCGGCGTGGGGGCCATCCGGGACAAGAAGCGCATCGAACTGGTCATACGGCTGGAGGAGTGGGATCCCCGCAAGGAATACGAACGCCTGGGGCTCACGCCTGCGAAGTACCGCATTTTCGAGGAGGAAGTCCCGATGTGCGTCATTCCGGTGCGCCCAGGCCGGAACCTCGCCGTCATCATCGAGGTGGCTTCCATGAACCATCGGCAGATGAAACTCGGCTATTTCACGGCGCAGGAATTCGCCGACCGCGTCAACCGCCTCATCCAGGAAGAGGGAATCCGCAAAGACGAGGGGGGGGCCTGAGATGTTCGGTTTCCGATGGCTCTATCCCGGCATGCGCCTCAAACGCTGGTTTTTCTTGATCGCTCTCTCCATTGTGGTCCTCTACATGGGCTTCAGCGGGAACATGGGTCGACGTCTTCGGGGCATCCATTACCATTCTTCCTGGACCCAGCGCTCCGAGCAGTATGTGCGCAAGCTCAAGTTCGTCGATTTCCTCTTCATCGGACTCGGGACATTCGGCGTCATCTTCGGCATGAGGCGCTCCATCTACGCCGTTCTCACCGTTCTCATCCCCAAGCGGGAGAAGGAATTCCTCCACATTGTCTACGAGCGGGCCAAGCTGAAAAGAGGGCCTCGCCTGGTGGCCATCGGGGGTGGCACGGGGCTTCCCAACCTGCTCACGGCCCTCAAACGGTACACCTCCAACATCACTGCCGTGGTGACGGTGGCGGATGACGGGGGTTCCTCGGGACGGCTTCGCCGCGATTTCGGGACTCTTCCTCCCGGCGATATCCGTAACTGCCTCGTGGCCCTTTCGAGCCAGGAGTCCCTTCTGCACGACCTCTTTCAATACCGCTTCAAGGGACACGGTGACCTCAAGGGTCACAGTTTCGGGAATCTCTTTATCACCGTGATGAGCGAGATCACGGGCGATTTCGGGCGGGCTGTCGAGGAATCGAGCAAGGTTCTTGCCACGCGAGGCACGGTCATGCCCGTGGCTTTTGACCGCATGACGCTACAGGCGCGTCTCAAGAACGGCAAGGTGGTGACCGGCGAAAGCAATGTCGGGACCGCCAAGTCGCCGATCCTGCGGCTTTCCCTGAAGGAGAAGCGCGTACGGCCCAACAAGGCCGTCCTGCAGGCTATCCTCGAGGCCGATGCCATCATCATGGGACCAGGCAGCCTCTACACGAGCATCCTGCCCAATCTTCTCGTCGAGGATGTGGCCGAGCGAATCGCTCTTTCCCGAGCCGTGAAGATTTATGTTTGCAACGTCATGACCCAATCCGGAGAAACGGATCACTTCACCGTTTCCGACCATGTGCGGGCCCTGATCGAGCATACGGCGCCCAACTTCATCCATTACGTGCTGGCCAACAAGGAGACCATCCCCAAGAGGCTCCTGAAACGCTACGCCGACAGCGGTCAGGAACCCGTCTTGTGCGATGATCGCGGCGTCGCGAACCTCGGTCCCACGTTGGTCAAGGTGGGATTGTTGCACAGCGAGGATTTCGTTCGTCACGATCCCGAGAAGCTGGGAAAAGCCATCATGCGTCTGCTGGTCATTTGACGGCTGGGGAAGGGAGCGAATCATGGTAGGGGTTCTCGTGGCGACACACGGCGAGTTGGCGGCCGCTCTCCTGTCCACCCTGGGGATGATCCTCGGAGAGACGGAGGGCGTCGAGGCGGTGACTCTCGACGCCTCGGATACCCTGGAGACGCTTTCCGCGAAGCTGGAAGCGGCCCGTTCCCGCGTGGATCCGGGCAACGAGGGGACTCTCGTCCTCGTCGACATGCTGGGCGGGACGCCTTTCAATTGCGGCGTGCAAATGGCGCTTTCCCGGAACGTGCGCGTGATTACCGGGGTGAACCTTCCCATGCTCTTCAAGGTGATCTCCCATCGCGACGAGAAGGACTTGGACCATCTGGCCCAGGAGGTGCAGGTGTCGGCCCGGGAAAGCATCCTCACCTCCATCGAATTGATGAAGAGATCCCAGGGTTAAGGACGGGAAGGGAACCATGAATATCCAGATCATCCGGATCGACGATCGTCTCATCCACGGACAGGTGGTGGTGGGATGGTGTCCGGCCATCGAGATCGACCGTTTGATCGTCATCAACGATTCGGTGGCCGCCAACAAGGTCAGGAGGGAAATGATGGCCCTCGGCGTGCCATCCGGCATCCGTGCGGAATTCCTGGACGTGGACGGCGCCGTCCGGGCGATCCCGGCCGATTCAGGACCGGGTCGGGCCCTCCTCTTGTTCGATGGCCCTGTGGATGTCCTCCGATATGTCCGCGGCGGAGGCAGTGCGCCTTCCGTGAACGTGGGAGGCATGCATTTTGCCGAGGGAAAAACCGAGATCCACAACGGCTATTTCGCTTCCGATAAGGACCTGGAAGCCCTGGGCGCCTTGGCCGATCTCGGGGTGTCCCTGGAGATCCGCGCCCTGCCGGGGCAGAACCCCGTGAACCTGAACGCCTTGTTGCGGAAGGGAAAAACCTGATGCGCAAGGTCACGCTCCTGTTCGGAGTCCACAACCATCAGCCGGTCGGAAATTTCGACGTGGTGTTCGAGCAGCTTTATGCCAGGTCGTACGAGCCCTTTGTCCGCGTCCTGCTCGCACATCCAAGGGTGAAATGTACTTTCCACGTGACCGGGCCTCTCTGGGAGTGGATCGAGGAACATGCCCCGGAATACGTGGGATGGCTGCGAACCATGGCGGACCGCGGGCAGGTCGAACTCTTCACGGGAGGCATGTACGAACCGATCCTCCCGATCCTTCCGGATCGGGACAAGGTGGGACAGGTTCGGATGATGAGCGGGCACCTGAAGGCGAAACTGGGCGTCCAGGCGCGGGGAATGTGGGTGGCGGAACGGGTTTGGGAACCGCACCTTCCCAAGTCCCTTCGCGATGCGGGCGTCGATTACATCACCATCGATGACGCACACCTCAAATCGGCGGGCTTCAGGGAAGAGGACACCTACGGTCATTATTTGACCGAGGAGCAGGGTGCTTTTCTCGGCGTGTTTCCCATTTCCGAGAAGATGCGTTACTTGGTCCCTTTTCGACAGGTCAACGAGACCATCGATTTCCTTCGCTCCGTGGCCACCGACGACGGGGAGCGTTGTGTGGTCCTCATGGATGACGGCGAGAAGTTCGGCGGGTGGCCCGATACGTATGGATGGGTGTTCGAGCAGGGATGGCTGGAGCGTTTTTTCAAGGCTCTCGAAGACAACGCCGATTGGATCACGACAGCCACCTTCGCGGAGTGGTTCGACCGTCATCGCCCCCTCGGGACGGCTTATCTGCCCTCCGCCTCCTATACCGAAATGGGGGAATGGTCCCTATTTCCCCCGGCCGCCCGCGAGTACGAGATCCTGCGCCATGAGCTGCGGGAGCGCGGAGAACTCCCCCGCTATGAGCGCTACCTCAAGGGCGGCACCTGGCGCAATTTCCTTCCCAAATACGCCGAGTCAAACCATTTGCACAAGCGCATGCTGCTCGTGTCCCGGAAAGTCGAAGAGGCCGCCGCCGAGGCCGCCCGCCCGAAGGCCTCGGCCGGGGTGGAAGCTCTCGTGGCCCGGGCCCGCCGTTCGCTCTATCGGGGGCAATGCAATTGCCCCTACTGGCACGGCATCTTTGGAGGGCTTTACCTCAACCACCTTCGTTTCGCCGTGTATCGGGAGCTGCTGGAGGCTGAGAAGAGCGCCGACGAGATCTTGAAGCCCTGGAAAAACGGGTTCGATTTCCGGGAGGACGACTTCAACGCCGACGGACTGAAGGAGCTGCTTCTGGGAAGCGATCAGTACCGCGTCCTCCTCGATCCTGGGCAGGGCGGAAGTCTCCTGGAACTGGACGACCTGCGGCATCCCATCAATCTTTCCGATGTGCTCACGCGCCGCCCCGAGGCCTACCATTGGAAGTTGAAGGCCCTGGCTGAGGGACCTGCCCAAGGCGGGGCTCCCGCCTCCATCCACGAGGTGATCCGCACTAAGGAACCCGGCCTCGAGCGTATGCTCTGGTACGACGAATACCGTCGAGCCAGCCTGCTGGATCGTTTCCTCGATCCCACTGTCACCCCGCAGGATCTGCGGGAGTCGCGGGCCCAGGAACGCGGCGACTTCCTGGGTCGTTCCTTCGTGGCGAGGGCCATTCCTCCGAAACGCAAGGGTGGCGATTTTGTCGTCGAAATGGAGCGATTGGGATCGGTGGCCGCGGGCGACGGCCGGGTGCCGCTTCGCCTCGTCAAGCGGCTGGCCTTCTCGCCGGGTGACCTCGAGCTGGTGATCGAGTTCGGTTTCGAGAACCGGGGTGATCGTTCCCTCGACGTGCGATACCTCAACGAGTGGAATCTGACCTTCCTCACCGGAACGGCGCCCGACCGGCGCTACTACGTCAAGGGGCGCGAACTTTCCGAACCCCTCCTGGGTTCGGTCGGCTCGGAGGAGGGCGTGACGGAGGCCGGGATGACCGACGCCTGGCTGGCCCTTCGCCTGGGCTTCTCCTCGAAGGACCCGATGCGATTCGACCGCTACCCGGTCGAGACCATATCCCAGTCCGAAGGCGGATTCGAGCGCGTGTACCAGGGCTCGTGCCTCCTTTTCGGATGGGATCTGCGCCTGGAACCCGGGAAGACCGTCGTCCGGACGCTGGATGTACAGATGAAGACCTGGAAGGGTTGACGTGGAAATCTGGATTTTCGCGATCGTCATCGCGTTCCTGAGCTTGGACACAACGGCGGCGGGCCAGTTCATGGTCTCGCGTCCCATCGTGGTGGGGCCCCTGATCGGGTGGTTGACCGGGGATCCCCTGCTGGGGCTCGGGGTCGGGGCTCTCGTCGAACTCATCTGGATCGGGCAGTTGCCGGTCGGCAACGTCCTTCCCCTGGATGCGACCCTTTTGACCGGCCTCGCGGTGGTGATGGCCGACGGTTTTTCTGACGCTTCCGGAGGGACGCTCCCGAAGGAGGCATTGTATGTCTTCGCCCTGTCGGTCTCGATCCCCCTGGCCATGCTGAGCTCCGAGGCCGAGCAGGTTGTGAGGAGATTGCACAAAGCCTGGGTTCGGAGGGCCCAGCATTGGATGCAGGCCGGACGATTCCTCCTGGCGGACGCCGTGAATCTCGGCGTTCTCCTGGAACTCTTCCTCAAGGCCTTCGCCATGGCCGCCTTGAGCCTGTGGTTGCTCCGATCCGCGACGCCCTGGTTCCTTCATTCGCCCGAAGGCGTGATCAACGCCTTCCGGTACGCGCATTGGTTCCTGATGGCCCTGGGTTGCGCGGCGGCGCTGGATCAACTGGTCGAACGGCGGAAACTCCCGATCCTCATCGGGGCCGCGGTCCTATCGGCCGGCATGGTGCTCTTCCTCCACGTGGAGGTTCTCTACATCCTACTGGTGGCCCTCCTGGCGGGTTTCGCCCTTTGCCTGAGGGATCTTCGTGCACACCAAGCGGGGGTTCCGGAATCCCCTGAGGCCGTTTCCATCCCGCCTCGAGTCCCAAAGGCCGCCCTCCTATCCGCTTTCCTGCGGAGCTTCTTCCTGCAGACCGCCTGGAATTTCGAAAAGGGGCTCAACTATGGCGTCGCCTTCGTCTTGGCACCCGTCCTCCGGCGGCTATTCCCGCCGGAGGAACGTGCGCGCGCGCTTGTCCGGCACATGGAATATTTCAACACCCAACCCTATGTCGCCTCCTTCATCCTGGGCGCCATCCTGCGCATGGAGGCCGAGCGAGCGGGTCTTCCGCCCGTCCGGCAGAAACAGAAGGAGGAGGAAATCAGCGCCCTGAAGATGGGGATGATGGGGCCCGTCGCCGCGGTCGGCGATAACCTTTTCTGGGCAACGATCCGTCCCTTTTGCGGGATCCTCGCCGTGAGCCTGATGTATGTCGAGCCGTTCCGGGGCGCCTGGCTTCCCGCGGTCGTACCCATGCTTTTCCTCCTCGTTTTCAATTCCGCCCATCTCTCCGTGAGGATGGCGGGGTTCGTCCAGGGATTCCGCGCTGGCGAGCAGGTGGTGGAAACGGTCAAACGTTACGGGTTCCAGGAGGCTGTGAACGGCGTTCGCAACGCCGCGGCCATCCTCCTGGGCGTCATCCTCGTATGCATGAACCATGAGGAGATCCAGAAGGGTCTCGTGTTGTTCTCGATGAAGGTCGCTTTTTTCGGGGGCCTTCTCGGGCTTTATACCTATTTCCTCCACAAGAGGGCGAATGTGGCCTTCCTGTTCTATAGCGTGATATTCATCGCGTTCATCCTGGCCTATTGGCCGGACCTGAGCGCATTGCCCGCCCAACCGGCGGGCCAGCCTTGAAAGGAGAGGAAATGGAGAATTCCGTTCCCTGGAGCGAGTCATGAAGCTCACCGAGAAAATGACCATTGTCAACAAACTGGGCCTGCATCTGAGGGCGGCCGCGGAGCTCGTGAAAACGGCCAACCGCTTCAAATGCCACGTCGCGGTGAAGCACGGCATTCAGAACGCCAACGCCAAGAGCCTCATGGGGCTCATGACGCTGGCCGCCGCGAAGGGTACCGAGCTTGAAGTGACGACCGACGGCGAGGATGCCAAGGAGGCCCTGACGGCCGTCCGGCAACTGCTCCAACGCAAGTTCGGCGAGAAGGAGTAGCGTCATGGAACAGGTCCTGCCCGGTATCGCGGCATCCGGCGGCATCGCCATCGGACCGGCGTTCATCTATCACCGGCCAGGATTCACCATCATCCGTCGCACCCTCCAGACCCAGGAGGTGCCGCTCGAGGTCCAGCGCTACCTGCGGGCCCTGGAACGTACCCGGGAGCAGATCCGGGCGCTCGCGGACAAGGTTCACGAGGAATTGGGCGATGAGCATGCAGCCATCTTCCAGGCCCATATCGTTCTCTTGGACGATCCCGTCTTCATCAACGAGATCCCCCGGGCCATCGATACCCGGCGGTTGAACGTTGAATTTCTGCTCAACGAGGCCATCGACAAGTTCAAGACGGTCTTCGCCAATCTCGACGACGCCTACTTCCGGGAAAGGGGCGGCGATTTCCAGGACGTGGGGGAGCGTGTCCTGAAGAATCTGACCGGGGATGAGCGGGATGTCCTGCGGCAGTTGGATCGACCGGTCATCCTCATCGCGGAGGACTTGTCCCCCTCGGACACCGTCTCGCTCTCGACGGAAACCATCAAGGGGTTCGCCACCGACACCGGCGGCAAGACTTCCCACGTAGCCATCGTAGCCCGTTCCTTGGGTCTGCCGGCCGTGGTGGGTCTCACCGGGCTCATCAACCAAGTTCAGATGGGTGATCTCGTTGTCGTGGACGGCACCAAGGGAACCCTGGTCCTCAACCCCTCCCCGAAAACGTTGAAGGAGTACCAGAAGACCCAGGAAAAGTATGTCGAGTTCCAGAAGAGTCTCGAGGCCCTGAGGCCCCTTCCGGCCAGGACTCCCGACAACCACGAGGTCACTCTCGCCGCCAATATCGAGATACCCCAGGAACTGGATGACGTGGTTTCCCATGGCGCCCAGGGGGTGGGACTCTTCCGCACGGAGTTCCTGTACCTGGATCGCAAGGATCTTCCCGACGAGGAGGAGCAGTACCAGCATTACCGCCGCCTGGCGGAGAAGATGGGCAACCAATCCGCCATCATCCGCACACTCGACGTGGGGGGCGACAAGTTCCTTTCCCATATGTCCCACGCCGAGAAAAATCCCTTTCTCGGCTTGCGGGCCATCCGTCTCTGTCTCAAACGGCCCGATCTTTTCAAACCACAGTTGAGGGCCGTATTGAGGGCTGCGGTTCATGGGCGCCTCAAGATCATGCTCCCCATGATCTGCTCCATCCAGGAGGTCCGCCAGGCCAGGGCGGTCCTCGGCGAATGCGCGAGGGAACTGGAGGCCGAGAAGGCCATTTTCAATCCCTATGTCGAACTGGGTGCCATGGTGGAGATCCCCTCGGCGGCGTTGATGGCCGATTTCATGGCGGAGGAACTGGATTTTCTCTCCATCGGCACGAACGATCTCATCCAGTATTCCCTGGCCGTGGACCGGGTGAACGAGGAGGTGGCATATCTTTACGATCCCCTCAACCCGGCGGTCTTGCGGCTCATCAAGATGACCGTGGAAGCCTGCCACCATGCCGGCAAGTGGGTGGGAATGTGCGGCGAGATGGCTGGGGATCCCCAGCTGGTGCCCCTTTTGCTGGGTCTGGGGCTAGACGAGTTTTCCGTGGCCATTTCGGCCGTGCCGGAGGTCAAGAAGGTGATCCGTATGACCCCCTTTTCCCTGGCCCAGGAGATCGCCGAGGAGGCATTGCGTCTCGACGATTCCCGGGACATCCTCACCCTCATCGAGGAACGGATCCCCGCCGATCTCCGCTCGATCCTGTTCTAGCCGAGGTGGGGGCCGGACGGGACCGGGCACCCGCCCGGCATCCGCGCGAGGACCAACCGTTTCTTCAGGAGGACAAGGACCATGAACCCGCTTGACCGCCCCGATACCTTCAGGACGATGGATCCTTCCGGCATGATCCGGAAGGTCATGGACCTTCCCCTGCAATGCCGCGATGCCCGGGCGCGAATCCTCAAGGCGCCGCCCCGGCTGAATGTCCACGGCGTGGGGAACATCCTCGTCACGGGACTGGGCGGGTCCGCCATCGGGGGCGATATCCTTCGGACCCTGATCGCCGGGAAATCGCGGTTACCCGTCGTCGTCAACCGTCATTATGTCCTGCCTGCCTGGGTGGGGCCGCGCACGCTGGTTGTCTGCTCCTCGTATTCGGGCGGGACGGAAGAGACCCTCTCGGCCTTCGGCGACGCCGTCCGGAAACGCGCGCGGATCCTCGTCGTCTCCTCGGGAGGACCCATCACCGCCCGGGCACGGCGCCGCCGGATCCCCGTGTGCATTGTGCCCACCGGCTATCCGCCCCGTTCTGCCTTCGGCTATTCTTTTTTCACCCTTTTAACTGCCCTCGAAACGCTAGGTCTGGTGCCGTCCCACGAACGGGATTTCCGGGAAGCCATGGCCCTCATGGAAAGGATGTCCACGGGATTGGCCCCCCATGCCCCATCCGCGCGGAACGAGGCCAAGCGCCTGGCGCTTTTCCTCCATGGCCGACTTCCGATCGTGTACGCGGGGCAGGGGCCGATGGAATCCGTGGCTCTCCGCTGGAAGGGGCAGTTGAACGAGAACGCCAAGCAGGTGGCCATCGGCAACGTGGTCCCCGAGATGAACCACAACGAGGTGGTGGGTTTCACGAACGCCCAACCGCTCCTGAAAGGGACGGCCGTGGTCTTCCTGCGCGATCCGCGCGGTGATCATTCTCAGGTGGGCCGTCGTTTCGATATCCTGCGCGGGGTGCTCGCAGCCCGTACGGCGGGGGTTCGGGAGGCGAGGGCGCAGGGACGCACCGTCCTGGGGCGCATGATGACCCTCCTTTACCTGGGCGATTTTACGAGCGTGTACCTGGCCTACCTGAAGAGGGTGGATCCGACGCCGGTGGAGATCATCGACCGGTTCAAGAAAGCACTCTCCAAAAGATGAATACCGGAGGCGTTAGGACGGGAAGAGGGGCGGCCCTTCCTTGGATCGCCGCGATGGGCATGTGGGCGGTCTTTATGGCGGGGATCGCGGCATCCGCTGAACGTTGTTCCCACGTCTATTCCTTCCTGGGTGTCACCGAGGGGACCTCGACCTGCCTCTGGATCGGGGAACAGACCACAGGGGATTGCGGGGCCCGTCCGCGCGGATTCCGGCTCCACCAGGTCCTGATCAGGGCCGGCGGGACGGAGGTGTTGAGTTCCCGTCTCCGGGATGAATACCCCGACTGGGTCCAACTGGAATCCTGGCTGGCCAAGTCGGGGACCCTGAAGGCCCGCCGTTTCGAATGGCTGGACAACGATTGGAAACTGGACCTGGGATCCGGCACGCTTGTCCTCCTGCCCGGCCGCGGTTCAAGGCCTCCCGGTGTCGTGAATCGTCGGACACAGGTCCTGAAGCGGGTGACGGCAGGGCCGGGTGGGGAGATCATCCACCGGGCCTGGCTTCTTCCGGGACCGGATCTCATCGTGGTCCTGACCCGCGCCGCAGGACCCGAGGATTCCATCCTGGAAGGTTATTGCGTCCTCAAGATGTCCGCTCCGCGACCGTGATCCCATGACACCCCGGAAACCCCTCCGCTTCCTGATCGCCCTATTCCTTTCGCTCTTGGCCTCGACCGCCGCGGCCCAGGTTTCGCCCTGGGTGCGGTCCGCCTTGTTGACCGTCTGCGTGGATGACCGTGCCGAGTTCATCCTGAACGGGAGCCCCATCGCCCGGGTCGATTACACGCCGGTCGAAAAGGGCCAGACGATCGTGGAGGTGAAGGATCTCTGCGCCTTTCGACGCGTGAACGTGCTGGCTATCCGCCTAGCCGACACCGGCGTGACGGAAGTCGGGGTGGCCTACATCCTGAGGGTCATGTTCTCGGACGGACGATGGCTCGTCCTGACCTCGAACGAGGATTCGATGCACCGCGCCTACTGGGTCAAGGACGAGGCCGCGCCCGAACCGCCCGGGTGGAGCCTGCCCGGATTCGACGACCAGCGTTGGGGCAAGGCCTTCAACCTGGGGGCGGAGATCCCCCATGTGCCGCAACCTGAGGATGCCCCGGCCAAGAAGCGGGCCCGGTTCATGTCGGCCTCGGGGGAATCCTCCCGAGTCCAGCAGGAGCGGGAGCGGCATCTCTTCCGCCGTTCCTTCCTCCTCGACATCACGGTTCGGCCCGATTGCATCACGCCCTCGCCCACCCCCTCCTGGTTCCCCAGCCCGTCCGAGACGCCGACCCCGTCGCCGACCCCGACGAGGACGGCGACACCCACGAGAACAGGGACCCCTTTCCGTACCTATACGCCCACGAAGACCCCCACCATCGTGAAAAAACCGACGAAGCCGTATCCGACATGGACGCCGACCCGGTCTCCCACGCCCCGAAAGCCCACCGCGACACCGACGCTGATCGTGAAAAAGGCCTTCGCGACATGGACCCCCACGTCGACCGTCCCGATCGTCCGGACCCGTCTGGGTCGGGCCGCCCTGGCGACTTTCACGTTGACACCGCGCCCCAGGAAGGCCGTGGCGACCGCGACGGCGCAACCCATGGCCCGGGAGATCCTGAGGATGAAGGTGGAGGATCGGCTGACCTTCGACAAACCCCCGTTGTCCTTCTTCGTCTCCTTCCCCGAGGCCGGCGATTACCGCATCGAGGTCTACGATGCCGAGGGCGTCCCCGTCCGGGTCCTCTTCGACGAAAAAGTGACCTCGCGGCGCGAGCAATGGATCGAGTGGGACGGATTGGATCCCGCAGGAAAGAGGAGCGAGCCGGGGATCTACGAGGTGCTCTATTTCCGGGATGGCAAGCCGGTCCGCCGGATTACGGCGATCCTGCAAAACCGATAAAAGGGTGTGAAATGCGCGGAGGTTTGAAAAGTCCGAAGGTGAAGCCGTGAGGCGTTCATTCCGTCAAGGGGTTGCCCATCCTCGCGCGTTTTACGCCCACAAAACAGGGTGTATCGAATGAAGGATTTGCCGTCCGAATTCCTGGATCGCCTGAGCAGAGTGGTTCCGGCCAACCGGTACGATGCGGTCGTGCGCACGTTCGATCGGGAAAAACCGGTCTCCTTCCGCGTGAACACCTTGAAGGCCCAGGTGCGCGACCTGCTGGAGAGCTTCAAGCAGCAGGGTTTCAAGACGGGCAACGTCCCCTGGATGAGGGAGGCATTCCTGCTCCAGAACCGATCCCAGCGGGACCTGGAACGCACCCTCGAATACGAGAGGGGATTGATCTACCTGCAGAACCTCTCCAGCATGGTGCCGCCTCTGGTCCTGGATCCGCGCCCGGGAGAGACGGTTCTCGACCTGGCCGCCGCTCCAGGAAGCAAGACCACCCAAATGGCCGCCCGGATGAACAACGAGGGGACGCTTGCGGCAGTGGACGAGAACGAGGTGCGAATCGAGAAGCTCAAGACCAATCTCGTCCGCCAAGGGGTCACAATGACCGAAACCATCCGTGTCAACGGTGCGGTCGTGGGGAACGACCGGCCTGAGCGATATGACCGAGTGCTTTTGGACGCGCCCTGCACGGCGGAGGGAAGGTTCTTCACGGGCAACACGCGCTCCTATTCCTACTGGAGGGTGGAAAGAGTCCGGAAGACCGCGCGGGAGCAGAAGCGACTGATGCTGTCGGCCTTGCGGGCCCTGAAGGTCGGCGGAACACTCGTGTATTCGACCTGTACCTTTGCCCCGGAGGAGAACGAAGGAGTCATGGCCTGGGTTCTGGAGCGGTTCCCGGAGCAGGTCGAACTTCAGCCGGTGGACCTTCCTTTTACGAACAAAACGACGGGGCTCGTGTCCTGGGAGGGGAGGACCTATCCGGAAATGGTGAGGCGAGGCGTCCGCATCCTGCCGACGGACGTCATGGAAGGTTTCTTCGTGGCGAGAATGGTCAAGCGATCGTCGTTACCGTGGAACGAAATCGAGATCGCTGGCGAGGGGTCGTGACCTTCTTTCCTCTTCCTGCGGATCGGCGGTCATCGCCAGGGGGCGAGGATGGAGCCGGCGAGGGCGAGACCCAGCACCCGGTAGGAGGCATTGATGAGGAAGAGGCCCAAGGGTTGTTTCGCATAGACCGCCTCGGAGAGCATCGTGGTGCCGATGAAGGTCAGGCCCAGGACGAAACCCAGGAGGGCACCGTCCGAAGCGCCGGTAATGCGGGTGACTACCACGAGGATCCCCATCACAAGACAGGCCAGGAACATGCCCAGGAAAGTCACCGCGTGGCCGGTCAGGGAAGAAACCTTTCTCGCCGCCTTGCCCTTCCCCTTGCCGGTGGCCTTGTCTTTCAGCTTCCTCCATTCGGGACCGAACATCAGGTCCGAATACCAGAGAAGTCCCAGGAGAAAATAGGCGGCTGTCGCGGTCAGGATTTTCGTGAGGAACAGGGTGGTCATGGGGTCTCCTTGTCGAATCTTGGACCCTATTTTGCCGATAATCCGGCATGATTCAAGGGATATGGCTGTTTGACGGCGGGTATCGGGCAGAAGACCAAAAACACGACCCAAGAAGCCCCGGCCTGAATAGAATGAATGGCCCATGAGACGCGCGGTCCTCATCCCCTATTTCCTGTTTCTGGCGGCCTTCGGGGCTGCCCTCGCGGGCTTGAACCCGACCTTCTTTGCCGACGACAGCGCTGAGACTGTCACGGCCGGGGTCCTCCTGGGCATTCCGCACCCGCCGGGCTATCCCCTCCACACGATGCTGACACGTCTTGCCTGTCATTTACCCCTCTCCCAGGTGCCTTACCGCGGGAACCTCCTTTCGGCCCTCTTGGCAGCTGCTGTTGTGTCCCTGCTGTATCGGCTCCTCAGGTCCGTCTGGGACTTGAAGCATGCCCTGGCCGCCGGGTGCGCCCTTCTCTGGATCGCGGGTGCCACAACCTATCCAGCGGCCCTGAGCGCAAAGGGCGGCATCTACCATCTCACGGCACTCCTGCTGGGCGGCATGCTCTTCGCACTTCTGAAGCGGCGCTTTCTTCTTGCCGCGTTCCTGCTCGGCTTGGGATACGGCAACCACTGGATGAGCATGGCGGCCTACACGCCTGGTTTCATCCTTCTCGCCTGGGCTGTTTCGCGGGAGGAACCCCCGGAACCCCGGGAGTATCATCAAATGGCCGCCTTCCTTTTGGCGGGGGTCTCGGTATACCTGTTCCTTCCCCTGAGGGCCGCTCTCCAGCCCGACTTGAACTGGGGCGATCCGGCGACCCTGAAGGATTTCAAGTTCAACTTCTTCCGCACCCAGTACAGCGCGGACGAGGGGACCGGTAGCGTCGGCGTCTGGTTGAGGCAATGGGTGCACTATCTCAAGGTGGCTTTCCTCGAGTTCCCGGGCCTGCTTCTTCTTTCCATTGCGGGCATGATCGCCGCTTTGCGCTCTTCCCGTTTTCGCGCGGGCGGGTTGTTCCTGGGTTGGGGCGGTTTGGTCCTGGCGATTGGGATCGTCCTGAACCTGAAGCCCGACCGCTACCACCTGATCGAAGCCTACGCCATCTCCTCGCATCTCCTTCTGATCCTCTTCGCGGCCTGGGGGTTGTCCCTCTGGGCGGGTGGAGCCCCGGAAGGGAAAACGGGGATCCTCGGGGTGAAGGGCAGGGCCATCCTGGTCCTCGTTCTCGTCGGGGCGATCCTGGTCCCTTCACTGGGTTTGCGGTTGACGCGGCAGCGACAGGACCGCTACACCTTCGCGTACGACTATTGCCTGAACGTCTGGAGGGGCATCCCCCGGGATTCCCTCTACTTCGTGAGGGGCGACAGCCTCATCTTCCCCGGATGGTATTTCCAATGGGTCGGGAAGAGGCGCACCGACCTAGCCATGGTCGGTGTGGACGGCCTGCCCATGCGGTGGGTTCGGGTTGTGCTGAAACGAATGCACCCGGGGCTGAGGGTTCCTTTTCCGGAGGAACAGGTGCCCTTCGTGGGGGCCGAATCCATCGGGCCGATGACCCGTTTCCTGTATTATTCCAACCGGGACCGGGAGAAGTATTTCAGCTACAACAAGATCGAGGAATCTTCCGTACCGGAAGTGCGGCTGGTGCCCACTGGACTGGCCTACCGGGGTGTCATCCCTCCCCCGGGGGCCGGTTTGCCTCCGCTGGACGAACCCCGGGTGCGCTTTCTTTGGGATTCGATGCGCCTGCGAAACCTCGTCGATCGGGGAAGGAGTCAGGATGCGCGAACGCGCCGATTCCTCCTGAAGGATTACGCCGTCATCCGTAATGGCATGGGCGTGTATTACGAGGATCTGGCGGATGAGGTCAAAGCCACCGCTGCAGCGGCCAAGCGCCCCGCTCCGGAGGCCCTCCTGGAATCGCTTTACCAGGGTTGTTACGTGAATTTCAGATGGGCCGCCGACTGGGCCGAGGATGACAACGAGTTCGCCTTCAATGTCGGCAATTCGCTGTTCAACCTGGGTCGAACAGCCGAATCCACGCAATGGTACGAAAAGTCCGTGGCTTTGAACCCGAATTTCGCGAACGCCTATTTCAACTGGGCGGTGGCCGAGTATCAGATGGCGCAGTTCCAGAAGGCCGGAGAGCTGTTCGAGGAGGTTTTGAAGCTCGATCCCGATCGCAAGGAAGCCGACGGTGCCTTGCAGTACATGAAGTACCAGGGCTGGTACCGGCCGAAGCCGTTCTGAAGACGGTATCACCGTCCCGTCCCGACGACACGAAGAGGAACGGATTTGTTGCGTTGTACAAGAACATGAAGGTCACGGAGCGTCGATGACGAAGCGTCATTACATCCCAACCGGCAACGAGTATGTTTCCCTTCCCACACTCCGAGAGTCGGATGCGGCGGTCGAGAGTATCAATGTTCTCCACATGGGCATGAACGGGCTGGTGGCCTTCGCCGGACTCGACGAGCCTTTCCTGCGACCTTCCGTCGCGGTGGACGGCAAACCTTTCCGTTTCGAGGGGCGTTTGGCCTGGTCCCGGGAGGCGGATTGGCTGCCTCGCTTCGCGGCTGGGGACGAGGAACTGGAGGTGGAAGGATGCTGGTTCTGTCCTCCCGGCGTGAGGGGTGCCGTGCTTTCGATCAAGATCGTCAACCATTCCATCCGAAGGATCCGCGTGGAGGCTGCCCTGGAAGCCCGCTGGGGCCGCATGCTCCACAGCGTCAACGAGACGAAGGAGATGGAAGGGGGACGGTTCCTCGTCTCGGCCGGTTGGGACGGCTTTCCCGTGATGGAATTCAGGACCCCGGAACCCCGTCTCGCTTTCGCGCTGTATTCGGGCGAGAGGCACCTGGAAACCCATTGCCGGGCGGACGGACATGTGCCGCGGCACCGCCACGGGGTTGCCTGCGCGAATGCGCACATCCGCTTGGCCGTTCCCAAGGAGCTTTCGCCCAACGAATCCACCCGCATCTTCTTCTTCGCGGGACTCGCCCTCGACGAGGTGGGCGCCGTCACGGAGGGACGGGAGATGAATCGCCGTGGCGGCGGCGCGCTCAAGGAGGAGACTCTCCGGTGGCTGGAGGCGCGTCGACGCGACCTCCGGGATGACCCCGGGGGCCGTCTGACTCGGCTCATGAACGTCAACGCTTTCTTCAACCGTTTCTTCGCCACGGGCCGCACCCTCGATGGGGAAGAGGCCGTAGCCCTGACCTCCCGGAGCCCGCGCTACTACGTGAGCGGCGCCTACTGGGACCGGGACACCTTCCTGTGGTCCTTCCCCTCGATACTGGCGCTCGATCCACCCTGGGCTCGGGAATTGATACGGTCCCTTTTTGCTCGGCAAGGGCGCAACTTCGGGATCCACAGCCGTTACCTTTCCGGTGCCGTGCTGGAGCCGGGTCTCGAATTGGACGAGTTGTGCGCACCCGTCATCGCCCTGAAATCCTACTTGGACAAGACCGGCGACGTCTCGGTCCTCTCGGATCCCGGTGTCCGGAACGGGCTGGAAGTCTTCGACGCGCGCCTTCGGGAGCAACGGCATCCCGATTTCGCCCTTTACCGGACCTGGCTGCTTCCGAGCGATGATCCCTGGCCCCAGCGCTATGTCATCTACGACAATGTTCTGGTTTGGCGCGCCCTTCTCGACCGGGCGGCCCTCCAGGATCGTTGTGGAGACCGCAAGGCGGCCGCGTCCCTTCGCCGGGAAGCCGAGGCCGTGCGGGAGGCGATCCTTCGACAAGGCGTGGTTGCCGGCCCGGAGGGTCCGATGTTCGCCTGGTCGGTGGATCTCGAAGGGCGGCATCTTTTGTACGACGAGCCGCCCGGGAGCCTGCTCCTCCTCCCCCATTACGGTTTCTGCCGGTTGGATGATCCCGTATGGATGCGCACCCGGGAGTGGATCCATTCCGGGAACCCCAAGTATTCGTTCAAGGACAAACCCTTCTCGGAAGTGGGATGCGCCCACGCGGAGCATCCCTGGGTACTTTCGGCCGTCAACAGCCTTCTCGCGGGAAGGAAGGAAAGGGCCGTGGATTTCCTGTCCCGCGCGTCCATGGATAACGGCATCGCATGCGAATCGGTGGACGAAGAGACGGGCTTTTCGGCCACGGGCGACGCCTTCGCGACCTGTGCCGGGTTCTTGGCCTATGGTTTATGGCGGGTTCTAGGCGGGGAAGGAGGCTCCCGGTGAGAAGACTCTCCGCAAAAGGAAGACACCGCCTTCTCTGGGTGGTCTTGACCCTTGTTCTCGTGCGATCCGAAGCGGCAGGCGAGCCCTTTCGCCCGGTCAAGGCTCCTCCGGAGCGGGGAGGATCGGTCCATTACACCGGCAACCGCCCACCGCTTCTTCCCAATCGCCTGCTGGCCCTGCCTCCGGGTGATGTCCAGCCGCTGGGTTGGCTGCGATACCAGTGCCAGGGACTGGCCGACGGCCTGACGGGGCGACTGGATGAGATCAGCCGTTTTTGCCGGATTGAGGGAAACGCCTGGGTGGATCCCGCCGGTATGGGGCATTCACCCTGGGAGGAAGTACCCTACTGGCTACGGGGCCTGACCCACCTGGCCTACGTGCTGGACGATCCGGCCTTGAAGGCCAAGGCCCTGAGGTGGCTGGTTCCCATCATGAAGAACCAAAGGTCCAACGGTTATTTCGGGACCGAGGAGAACCTGAAGAACGGGGACCTCTGGCCCAATATGCTCGTGCTGGATGCCGTGCGCGTGCACCACGAGGCCACGGGTTCGGCGGATGTACTGGCGTTCATGGAGCGCTACTTCGCCTTCCAGCGTCGGATCCCCCCGGATCTCTTCCTGTTCCGGAGCTGGCAGAAGGTGCGCGGCGGCAACAACCTGGATTCCATCTACTGGCTTTACAACCGCACCGGCGGTGAGGGGTTGCTGGATCTTGCGGAACTCAACCACAAGAACACGGCCCGCTGGTACCAGAACATCCCGACCCCGCATGGTGTGAACATCGCGCAGGCGTTCCGAGAGCCGGCGCATTTCTATCAACAGAACCATGATCCGACGTATCTGGAGTCGGCCGCCAAGGTCTATGAATCAGTGATGGCGTTTTTCGGGCGCGTGCCGGGCGGGATGTTCGGGGCCGACGAGGTCTGTCGCCAGGGTTTCGACGGACCCCGGCAATGCGCCGAGACCTGCACCATGATGGAGTTCATGGCCAGCCACGTCTTCCTGGCGTCCCTGACAGGGGATACGCGGTGGGCGGACCGGTGCGAGGATGTGGCCTTCAATTCCCTCCCCGCCGCCTTCGCGCCCGACCTCAGGGGACTTCGCTACCTGACGGCACCGAACATGCCCCAGGCGGACCGGAAGAGCAAGAGCCCCCTGATCAACAACGATGGGGAGATGGTCACGTTCCGGCCGGATCTCTACCGCTGTTGCCTGCACAACGCCGGGCTTGGCTGGCCGGTCTTCGCCGAGTCGCTGTTCTTCGCCACACGGGATGGCGGATTGGCCGCCCTGATGTACGCGCCCTGCCTCGTTCGTGCCCGAGTCGGTTCCGGGGGAGGGGAGGTGGTCCTGCGGGTGAGGACGGGGTATCCCTTCCGCGAGGGTGTCGAGATCGAGGTGGTCACGGCTGGCGGCGAAGCTTTCCCGCTCTACCTGCGGGTGCCGGGTTGGTGCGGGAAAGCGGAGTTCACCCTGAACGGTGAACCGGCCGGCCGAGCGGGCGTCATGGGCGGCTGGGTGGTCCTGAGGCGGGTCTACCGTGCCGGGGACGTGGTGGGGATCCGATTTCCGATGGAAGTGGAGACGGTCAGCTTCGATCGGACCCGGGCGGGCTTCTCGATCGTGCGGGGTCCGCTGGCCTACTCCATCCGCATCGGGGAGCGGTGGAAGAAGCATGTGAGCGTGAAGGGGTGGCCGGGGTATGAGGTTTTCCCGACGACGCCATGGAACTACTCGCCCATGGGAGGGGAGCGTGAAGTCGTCGAGAGGCCTTTCCGCGAGAACCGGCAGGTCTTCGATGCCGCTAATCCTCCGGTTTGGATCCTGATGAAGGCAAAGCGCGTCGATTCGTGGGGCCTGGAGAAGAACGGGCTGGTACAGGAGATCGGGGCCTCCCCGATGGCGGTGGAACCTTCGGCCGAAGCGATCACGCTGGTGCCCATGGGTGGGGCGCGCCTGCGAATTACAGCGTTCCCGAGAGCCGAATGAAGGGGAGGAAAATTCGCGCGATTCCGCCCGTTCCGGGGGAACAAAACGTTTCTTCCGGGGCCGCATTTCTCTGGACGGCGGGATCCTTGCTCGTATTGTCCTGGCTTCGGATGCCGGCCTTTCTGGGGGCTGCTATGGCTGCGGTGGTTCTGGCGGGGGGGATCCTCCTTCACGTGCGCTCCGCGGGCAATCCGCCGGGTCGCATTTTCCCGTTATCAATGGACGAATTCCTGCCGCGCCCCAGCCGGGCTTTTTGGGCCGCGTTGGTCTTGTTGATCCTGGTCACCCGTTTCTATCGGTACGATTCCCTCAACCATTGGCCCAATTACGATGAAGCTCAGATCGCGTATTGCGCCCAACGTTTGAACGAAACCTGGGAATGGCGGATGTTCTGGGGTTTCGGCGAGGCGCCGACGACGATGTGTTGGCTGGTGGCCTGCGCGTCCCGTTTCCTTGAGGACCCCCTTGCGGCTGTCTGGCTGCCACCGGCTTTCATTTCGACGCTCACAGTGGTGGTTGCATATCCTGTGGCACGACAATACCTTTCACGTTCACTGTCGCTTGTTGTTACTCTCCTGTTCGCGATCACGTTCTGGCCGCTCAACATGGGACGTATCTGCCACCAGGGAGTGCCGCTTCCGTTGTGGATGATCCTCTTCATTTATGTCGCCGGGAAATATCGGAACGATTCCGGTTCACCAATCCGGGGCTATTGGGCCGCCCTGTCGGGAATCCTTGCGGGTGCCGGGCCGTTCACCTTCACCCCCTGGCCCGCTGTCGCGATCGTAGCGGTGGGCACGTTCTTCTCGATGTCGCGCCGACGTTGGGGCGACCGTGTCCTGTTTGCGGCCGCCTTCGCGCTGGCGATGACACCCTTCCTGCTGGATGTCGCGAGCCGAGGATGGGGGTTGCATATCCATGCGGTGGCGGCGTGGAATGGGTGGTTGCCATCACGAGAAGTGATCCTCGCTTCGGTTTCCTATATCACGGGGATCTATACCTATCCCGTGCAGACCGACGACTGCTACGGCGCCTGGCGCGGCGGCTTGTTGAATCCGATCTTGGGTGCTCTTTCGCTGGGCGGATGGGTGGTCCTATGGCGTCGTCGACACGAATCGGTCGGGCAATGGTGCCTGTTCGTTTTCCCGGTCTTGCTTGCCCCGGGTTTGTTATCGATGAACGTGGAGTTCTTCCGGATTGCCCAAGTCATGCCGGTCCTGATGCTGACGATCGCTCTCGGCGCCGCGAACCTGTTACGCTCCTTCCCGGAGGGACGACAGCGGATACTGATCGGCCTCACGATCCTCGCTTTCTCGGCCGCATGGGATGTCGACCTTATTCTGAGGCCGTCCCTGACTTTCCCGCGGGATCCACGGTTGTTCCTTCGGGACATGAGGTCTGCGGATTCCTGGGCGCTCTATCAGCTCCTGAGCGACCAAGCTCGGGTCAAGGGCCCGGGTTGGATCCTCGATTTCTCGACACACCGAAGGACGGACGTGTCGTTGGAAGTGGGCGTTTACCGGCTCAACGCCGCCGGGAATCCGAGCCTCACGCCGGCGCAAGCCCGATGGGTGGCGATCATCGCGGATGCGGACCATGGCACCTATTTGGCCCGTCGGTTCCCCGAAGGCACGTGGCGCACGACGAAAGGTCCCTGGCCGACCGGGAAGGCGCGTACCGTAGGATTGATGCCGCTGACGATCGGGAACCGTCCGGTTCTTGAGCGGTGGCGGACGGCGTTGGAAGGATTGGAAAAAGCGAATCGGGTTTTTCTATACCTGCCGAGCGGCGCCCCTTACGATGAAGTGTTCAAGGTTCTTGACGGGATACGCGAGAATTTCCGCAGGGACCCATTCCTTGAATCCGTGCTGTGGGAATGGAGGGGGGAATACCAATACGAATTAACCCGCCACTTGGACCTGCATCTCGCCGAATTGGAGGAAGCTCTCCGGTGGGGATATCCGGCCCCCCAGGTTCTCTTCAAGTACGGCATCCTCTTGATGCGGCAGGGAAGGTTCGAGGAGGCTGGCCATATCCTGAGGAGGGCCTCGGAGATTAAGCCGGACGATCCCACCATCAAGGAGGCGCTCCAACATCTGAGCCGGATAGGTCACGATGACGCAAAACCATGATCTGCAGGTCGACCCAGGAGGTATGCGAGTGCGCTATGGTCATGGAACCTTTGACTTGACCAAGGGCAACCAAGATGAAAGGGTATTCATTTTTTACGATACTCCTAGCCGGGCTATGTTTTTCAGGAATGCCAAGTGCATTGAGAAATCTAGAAAAGATAGCCTAAAAATGGCTAATTCTAATTATCGGACAAATATGGCTTATTAATTGATTTAAGAAAGACAAAAATGACCCGAAAAAAGCTTATAAATAAGGGATATAATTGTGCCAAGAACAATATGTATGTACTTTAAAGGTACAAATGGTATATTTTTATTTGTCCGAAGATGTTTTTTAGAGGAGGTGGGTCATGAGCTTCTATTTCTCTCTCTACCAGATCATCGAGGGTGTCGAGCGCCTGGTCAAGGATGTCCAGCATCTCGCATCAAGGGCGCTCCGCATCAGTCCCCGAGATGCCCGGGCCAACCGGGAACTCCTGGAACAGTGCGAAACGAAACTCCATGAGGTTCAGAAGATCCTCACGAGCAAGTCCCACATCAGCAAGGTGACCCTTAGGAAGGCTTCCTTCCTCTTTCAGATCCTGGAGGTCAACTACCGTCGTGTGATCCATCTGGCTTCCGCGACGGCTTCGGTGGATCCGTCCGATGCCAGAGCCGCCGAGGGGGTATGGCGCTCCCTGGCCTTGGCTCAGAAGCACTTCCGGATGGTCCTTGAGAATCTCGGCGGATTGACCGGGATCCCATCGTCCTTGGTGCTACGCACGGACCCACCCCTGTCCGCGCCGCCAGGCCAGGAGGCCTTCGCGATCGCGCTCCAAAAGGAGGCGGAACTGCAGCAGGAGGCCTTGAAACTCCTGGACAAGGCTGTCGAGGTCCTAGGCGAGGAGGAGGGCCTTTCCGATAAACTGGCATCCATGCGAAAGGAATTGATCGACAACAAGCGCCAGTTGAGGACATGGTCCGCAACTGTGTCCGTAAAGACCGTTTCGCCTGTCGCGGTCCCGGTTTCCTGATGTTCCTTCCCGCCGGATCACGGCTTCCGGAGGGAAGGATGTGCCCCGCGCCCGAAAACGGGCGCGGGGAGCCATTTTCTCCTATGCTCCATGGGAGTCGCTGATGAGTCCTCGGAGAGCCCTCCCGCCCGCCCTGTACCGTAAATTCCCGTTCCTCCAGGAGATCCTCGACGGGATGCCCGCCTCGGTGAAGGTCGTGGATTCCGACTTCAAGGTGGTCTGGGCCAATGAACGGGCCCGCGCGGATTCCGGCTACGATCTGGCGACCCTAAGGGGGCGTCCCTGTCATGCCTACGTCAACGGTTTCAAGGAGAACTGCCCCTGGTGTCCTGTCGTGAAAACCTTCGAGGACGGCGCTTGGCACAGCCGCTTCTTCGAGCGCGAAGTCGCCGGCATGAAGCGGCGCATGGAGGTGATCGGATATCCTCTTCCCGGGATGCGGGACGGGAAACGCTTCGCGGTGGAGGTCACGCGGGATGTCACGGACCTCATCCGGAACGCGGAGGAGGGGAAGGCGGAGTCCTTTCCCGACGCCCTCCCCGACCTGAACCCGAGGGACGGAGTCGGGCACGCCCTGCGCGAGCGCCTGGACGCGACGGAGAAGGCCGGTTTGGTGGAGTCCCTGAAAAGAATGAAGGGCGATATGAACGCCGTGGCCTATGAGGCGGGGTTCAGCGTGAAGACCCTCCAAAGGCGCCTGCGCAAGCACGGGCTCGATGCCCGGGACTTCAGGAACCGCATCTCCTCTTGACGTTTGCGTGAGTCGCCGTTTCCCTTGCCTTCTCCCTCCCCGCATCTATTTTCTCCCTCCGTCGGGCAGAGTCCGGCGGTCATTGACGGCTTTCCTCGAACCGCTTATCATCAATCCGCCGTCCAGCCCGTTTGGTCCCGAAGGAGTCCCGACGTGTCCTACGCTTACCGAGACGTGAAACCGCCCCAGGGCGGCAAGGTCCGCATCGAGGGAGGGGGGCTTGTCGTCCCCGATGATCCGGTCCTGCCCTTTATCGAAGGGGACGGCACCGGGCCCGACATCTGGAGGGCTTCGGTCCGGGTTTTCGACGCCGCGGTCGCGAAGGCCTATGAGGGGAGGAAGTGCATCCGCTGGTTCGAGGTCTTCGCGGGCCAGACGGCCTTTGACAAGTGCGGCAATTGGCTGCCCGACGATACCGTCGAGGCATTCAAGGAATACCTCGTAGGCATCAAGGGACCCCTCACGACCCCGGTGGGAAAGGGTATCCGCTCCCTGAACGTAGCCCTTCGCCAGATGTTGGACCTCTATGTTTGCCTGCGTCCTGTGCGTTATTTCCAGGGCGTTCCCTCCCCTGTCAAGCATCCGGAGAAGGTGGACATGGTGATCTTTCGGGAGAACACGGAGGATATCTATGCGGGCATCGAGTGGGCCGCCGACACCCCCGAGGCGAAAAGGGTTATCGCCTGGCTCCAAAAGGAGATGAAGGTCTCGAAGATCCGATTCCCGGAGACCTCCGGCATCGGTATCAAGCCCGTGTCCCAGGAAGGTACCGAACGTCTGGTGCGTGCCGCGCTCGATTTCGCAGTCGCGAAGAAACGTAAGAGCGTCACCTTCGTGCACAAGGGCAATATCATGAAGTTCACGGAAGGTGCCTTCCGCGACTGGGGCTATGATCTGGTCCGCCGGGAATACAAGGGAAGGGCCGTCAGCTGGGAGGATTGCAGCGGCAAGCCTCCTGAAGGCCAGGTACTGGTGAAGGACGCCATCGCCGATATCACCCTCCAGCAGGTCCTGACCCGCCCCGACGAGTTCGACGTCATCGCCACCCTCAACTTGAACGGGGATTACCTATCCGACGCCTTGGCCGCCCAGGTTGGGGGCATCGGCATTGCCCCGGGGGGCAATATCAACTACCTCACGGGCCACGCCATCTTCGAGGCCACCCACGGCACAGCTCCCAAGTACGCAGGGAAGGACGTCGTGAACCCCGGCTCCGTCATCCTCTCGGGAGTCATGATGCTGGAGCACATGGGATGGCAGGAGGCCGCCGACCTCATTGTGAAGGGGTTGACTGCCGCCATCGGCCAGAAGATCGTAACCTACGACTTCGCCCGCCAGATGGAGGGCGCGAAGCAGGTGAAGTGCTCCGAGTTCGCCGATGCCGTCATTCGGAACATGGCATGAGGGAACCCCAACCATGAAGGTCCTCATCATCGGCGGGACGGGGCTCATCTCCACCGCCATCACCACGCAATTGGTCGAGCGCGGCGACGACGTCACGGTGTTCAACCGGGGCGTGACCGAATTGCGCATCCCGGAAGGCGTGAAGACACTCCATGGCGACCGCTGGAAGTACCCCGAGTTCGAGGCGCAGATGAAGGGCCACGTCTTCGACGCCGTCATCGATATGGTGGCTTTCCATCCCGACAACGCCGAGTCCGTCGTCAGGGCCTTCTGGGGCCGCGCGAAGCACGTGGTGGTGTGCTCCACCGTCTGCGTGTACGGCGGACCCATGACGAAACTCCCGGCCACGGACGACGAACCCCACCGTCCGGTGGGGGACTACGGGCGAAACAAATCCAGCATCGAATCCATCCTACTGGGGAACGAGGGCAAGCAGGGGACTCATGCCACGGTCCTCCGTCCCTCCTTCACCACGGGGGAGGGAACGACCTGTTCCGGCCTCCTCTTCGACGATTCGACCCCCTCCCGGATCCGGGAGGGGAAACCCGTCATCGTGATGGACGACGGGAAGACGAAGTGGGCCATCGCCCATGTCTCGGACGTGGCCCGTGGGTTCGTGAACGCCCTCCTCAACGAGAAGGCCTACGGACAGGCCTACCATCTGACGTCCGACGAGCACACGACCTGGGATGGGGTTTTCCGGGAGATGGGTCGCGCGCTGGGAAGGGAACCCGTCATCGAGCATATCCCGACCGATTGGCTCTACGAGAACGCACCGCGCCGCGCGGTGGGCGTGAAGTACATCTACCGTTACGACTCCGTCTTCGACAACTCGAAGGCCGCCCGGGACCTCGGGTTCAGGACCACGGTGCCCCTGGTCGAGACCTTCCGGCGTCAGGTGGAATGGATGGACCGCACCGGGCGCACGCGGATGGTGGAGGATGAACCCTTCGAGGACCTGATGATTTCGGCGTGGAGGTCGAAAACGAGACCCGTCCTGCCGGAGGGCATGGATTTCAACCCCTGGGGCAACAGTACCAGCAATTAGGGATGTGAAATCAGTCTTATCCAAAATAACCCAGCCAACGAGTTACACCGGACGCCCCCTCACCCATCATTCTTCGCAAATTTCACGCTCGAATGATTGTCCTCTCCCGCCCCGTGGTGAGCTTGCCGAATCCATTGCGGGAGAGGGGGAAGGGGAGAGGGGGCTTGTTTGCGATACCGCAAAACCCACGTATCGGAATGTCTTGGACGGCAGTGATGTGAAATTAGGAATGAGGAATTGACGACAAGGCCGGACGACTTTGTCGTTAATTTTTCAGGTCTTTGTCCGGTTGATTGTCAGGTTCTTGTTGCCGGATAATAGCATTCCAAAGCGGGTCTATGAGTAGACCCGCTTTTGTTTTATAGGCCCTGTCCCAAGGCCCGAATGAAGGCGAAACCCTTCGCGTCCTTCGCGGCTTCGCGGTTCAAGCCGAGCTTCCTTGGAGGAAATGATGCCGGAGATCAAACCCCAGAACATCGTGCAAAAGATCCTGTCGTCCCACCTCGTTTCGGGGTCGCTGGAGGCCGGAAGTGAGATCGGCATCCGCATCGACCAGACCCTCACCCAGGATGCCACCGGCACCATGGCCTACCTCCAATTCGAGGCAATGGGCATCCCCCGCGTCAGGACCCAGCTTTCCGTCTCCTACGTGGATCACAATATGCTGCAGACCGGGTTCGAGAACGCCGACGACCACCGATATCTCCAGACCGTGGCCGCGAAATACGGCGTCCATTTCTCCCCCCCGGGTAACGGTATCTGCCATCAGGTCCATTTGGAGCGGTTCGGCGTTCCCGGCTCGACTCTCCTGGGGTCCGATTCCCATACCCCGACGGGAGGAGGGCTGGGCCAGCTGGCCATCGGGGCTGGGGGGCTCGACGTGGCGGTGGCCATGGGCGGCGGGCCTTTCTACCTGGCCTGCCCCCAAGTCTTGAAGGTCGAACTGAAGGGGACCTTAAAGCCCTGGGTCTCCGCCAAGGATGTGATCCTGGAGATCCTCCGTCGGCTCACCGTGAAGGGCGGCGTGGGCAAGGTGCTCGAATACGCGGGGCCGGGCGTGGCGAGCCTATCCGTGCCCCAGAGGGCCACCATCACTAACATGGGCGCGGAACTTGGTGCCACGTCCTCCCTGTTTCCCTCGGATGCCGTCACGAAGGCATTCCTCAAGCAGATGGGAAGGCCGAAGGATTTCCGCCCTCTCGAGCCCGATCCCGGTGCCCCCCACGACGAGACCCTCATCGTCGATCTCTCGAGGATGGAGCCCCTCGCGGCCATGCCGCACAGTCCGGACCGAGTGGTGGAGGTTTCGAAACTCAAGGAGGCCCCCGTGGACCAGGTCTGCGTGGGCTCTTGCACCAACAGTTCGTACGAGGACCTGATGGTCGTGGCCGCGGCCCTGAAGGGGAAGAGCGTTCACCCCGATGTTTCCATGACCGTTTCGCCCGGGTCGCGCCGAGTGCTCGACCTGATCGCCCGCAACGGCGCCCTGGCCGACATGGTGGCCGCAGGCGTGAGGGTGCTCGAATCGGCTTGTGGCCCCTGCATCGGCATGGGCCAGGCGCCCCGTTCGGGCGCGGTGTCCCTGAGGTCCTTCAACCGCAACTTCGAAGGGAGAAGCGGCACCAAGGACGCCAACGTGTACCTGGCCTCGCCCGAGACCTGCGTGGCTTCCGCGCTTGCCGGGCGCATCACCGATCCGCGAAAGCTCGGCAAGATTCCCTCGTTCCGTTCCGCGCCGTCCGTACCCGCAGGGGAGGACGGGATTCTCGTTCCCCCCAAGGAGGGGACCAAGGTCAAGGTGGCCCTGGGACCCAACATCAAACCCCTGCCGGTCAAGGAGGCGCCCGGGGACCGTCTCGAAGGGGTGGTGCTCCTGAAGGTGGGGGACAACATCACGACCGATCACATCATGCCTGCGGGGGCCAGGATCCTGCCGCTCCGCTCGAACATCCCGGCCATCTCCGAGCATGTGTTCGCCTCGGTGGACCCGACTTTCGCCAAGCGGGCGAAGGAGGCGGGTGGCGGATTCGTCGTGGGAGGCGAGAACTACGGGCAGGGTTCCTCCCGGGAGCACGCGGCCTTGGCCCCGATGTACCTGGGCGTGAGGGCGGTCATCGCGAAATCCTTCGCGCGGATCCATCGCGCCAACCTGGTCAATTTCGGGATCCTTCCGGTCACTTTCGTGAACCCGGCCGACTACGACTCCCTCTCCCAGGGCGACATGCTGGAGATCCCCGACCTGAAGCAGGTGCTGGCGGGCGACCATCCCTTCCCGGTGAAGGACCTCACGACCGGGAAATCCCTCCAGGCGGTGCATGGCCTGTCCTCGCGCCAGAAAGAGATCATCCTGGCCGGGGGGTTGCTGAATCACACGAGGACGAGGAACGAGGCCGCTCGGGAAGGATCGCGGGGGAAGGTCCCTTCGAAGCGGAAGAGGGGATCCCAACGTAAGAGCTAGGGAATCACCGGTGGTCAGATTTCATGGAATTCAGTATTACTGGGTTAATGTTGTCCAAGACGTCCGCGATGTATAAATCTGGGGTCGTCAAACCCACGTTTTGAACAGGATGGAGGCGCGGACAGCGGAAAATCCCCCGCTCCCCTTACCCCTCTCCCGCAATGGATTCGGCAAGCTCACCACGGGGCGGGAGAGGACAATCATTCGAGCGTGATTTTCGCGACGAATGATGGGTGAGGGGACGCCTGCTGACCCATGCGGTAATATTTCACGGGATTCTTTGGTTTAGGGCTTAATTTCAATAAACAGGTAAACGCATAACCTGCTATGCTTGCGTCCTCGTTGGTTTCAGGATCCCGGGGGGTAGGCATGAAAAGATCGCTTTCTGTTTTGATGGGGTTGTCCGTCATCCTGTTCGCGGGGATGGCCTGCAAGAAGACCGCCGCTCCGACCCCTCCCGCCCCTTCAGCGCCCACGACCGTCTATGTGGTGCCCGTCACCGAGACCTTCACGATCACCCCCACTCCCAGCGTGACTTGCACGGTTACGGAGACCGGCACCTCGACCTCCTCCTTCACGCCGACCGAGACACCCTCCTTCACGACCACGCCTTCCGACACTCACACCGTGACGACGACCCCCACGGATACGGATACGTCCAGTCCCACCGACACCTTCACCATCACACCTACGCCGTCCGTTACGGTCACTCCGACGCCGACAAATACGCCGACTGAGACCCCCACCTCCACCGATTCGTTCACGCCCACATGGACCTTCACGCCCACGCAGACCCCTTTCAACATCCTCTCCTTCGGGAACACTTTCATCGGAGAAGGGGCGGCGGACTATCCCGGATACGTCATGGCCGACCTGACGACGCTGGGGCAGGGCGGGAAGGTCCACGCCCTTCGGATTCACCTGAAGACCGCGGCGGGGCAGGTTCGCATGGCCCTCTATGGCTCGTCGGGTTTGAGCCCCTCGACTCTGCTCACCGAGAGCGCACCCCAGGCGGCGGTCCCGGGATGGAACGTCCTGATTGTCCCCCAGGTGACGCTGGCGGCGGGGCAATACTGGATCGCCTTCCAGATCGAACCCGGTTCGATGGTCTCCGTCGGGACCGGCGGCACGGAAGCGTACTTCGCCCAGGCGTTCGGGCCCTTCCCGGTTTCGTTCCCGCCGGCGGGTTCGGACACCAACCAGTGGAGCGTGGCCGCCGATTACTGGCCGGTGGACCCCCGCATCACCGTGACGCCGACCTCCACGGACACGGACACGGTCACGGACACCCCGACGGATACGCCGACAGACACCCCCACCTCGACTCCGACCGACACGCCGATCTTCACCTACACGAAGACGCACACCCCGACGAACACGCTGTCGCCCACCGTGACGGA
>CAZGWJ010000011.1:0-45771 GCA_964529445.1 uncultured bacterium | reverse complement strand
GCCGTGGCGTTGGAGTCGGCGTGGGCCTTACGGGCGTCGGCGTAGGGGTCGGGGTGGGTGTGGGCGTCCTCGTCGGGGTGGGGGTGTAGGTGGGCGTGGGCGTCGGGGTGAACGTCGGCGTAGGGGTCCGGGTCGGCGTCGGCGTGAAAGTGTTCGTGGGTGTCGGCGTGGGCGTGCGCGTGGGCGTCGGGGTCGGCGTCACGGTCGGGGTGGGCGTGGGGGTCCGGGTCGGGGTTGGAGTGGGCGTCGTTGTGGGCGTCGGGGTACGGGTCGGCGTCGGCGTGAAGGTCGGGGTCCCGCAAATGAAAATGAGATTCGTCTGGTTGGAAAGATAGACCCCCGCGCTGGTCCCCGTGGAGTTCTGCCCTGTGAGGGCCCCGCGATTGGTGGCGGAGGATGCCTCCGCACAGTCCACCCGGCCGCGCCACTCCATGATGCCGGATGAGTCGTAGATGCGTCCACCCGTGGCCCCGTTCTGGTTGCCCGTGAAGTCCCACCGCACGAACCCCTCGTTGGTCCCGCTCCCGCCCGGGGAGGGGTTCACACCCGTGCCGGAGGTGATGGACTGGAAATCGATGCCCACCGGCACCGTGTCGGTCAGGACGGCATTCTGCAGGTAGTTGTTCGAGAAGACCCGGTAGTTGTCGAAGGCGTTCAGGTCGCCCTGGTTGCCGAAACCGGGCCGCCAGACGTTCGGCGTGGAGCCGACCCCGCATCCCCATTCGGTGCCGCAGTAGTTCCGTGTGGTGTCGGTGTAGTCGAGCATCCAGGCCGGAGGCTCCGGCGTGCCTCGCACCCAGTACTTGGCCTGGTAGCGCATGCCGCCCGCGCAATTCCCCGCCGTCACGTAGGACGTGACCACCTTGATGTTGTACCACTGCTGGTCGTCGGGGGGCGTGGGAGCCGTGTAACAGCCGACGACGTCGCGGCTGTTGTTGGAGGTGTTGAACTGGATGCCCAGGTTACCGCCGCACCCCGTCCCGAAGTTGGTGTCCTTGGACATGAGGAGCCAGATGGCCCGGTAGTTGGCGAAGGAGTTGTTGTTCCACCGGATCAGCACGCCGAGGTCGGTGGCGGTGTTTCCCATCCACGCCTCCGTCATGATGGTTCCCTCGCAGTAGTTGCCCTGGGCGTTCTGGTAGTTGGTACAGGCCATCTGGAGAAACCCGTACTGCGTGGTGGTGGCCTTGAGGAACCGGTTGCCCGAGGCGTCCATCTGCACCTGCCAGGCGGCCCATTCGGAACCGTTGTTGTCCTGGCTGACGGAGACCCAACCGGGGGGTGAGGCCCCTCCGCTGTAGCTGGCACCACCGGGAAGGTTGTCCATCCCTTCAAAGCACTTGAGCCCCAGCCCGGAGAGCGTGAAGTTCAGGCGGTACAGGACGCTGGAACCGTCCGCCGCCTGTATGATGGGATTTCCTCCGCTGTCCAATTGCTGTTTCGACAGCGTGATGTTGTAGCCGGAACCCACCGTGAGGGAAACGGGGTTCGAGTTCTGGGTCCCCTGCTGGGTCGTGGTGATGGTGGCGGTATTGGGAATGACCGTGCCATTGGCCGTACCGGTTGGGACCCGCACCAGGACATAGAGGGAACCCCGGATGTGATAGCGCGGACTGATCGAACCGTCCGCGTTGCCCAGGTTCCAGGAAATGGTACAGGGGCAGGCCGTCCCCGAGACGGGACCACTGAAACCCGGACTCGCGCCCATGAAAACCACTCCCGCCGGGAGCGGCTCCCTCACCACCACGTTGGTGGCGTTGATGACGTCGTAGTTGAGCCAGTAGAGGACCAGGTCGCCCGGGGCCGCCGTACCCTCGGCTTTCTTGATGACGGTGGCGTTGGAGGGCGGGATGCAGGTGGTGATGTTGACCGAATGGAAAATGGCGCCCGAACCGGCGGGATTGTTGGCGTCCTGGTAGTCATTGCTGACACTGACCACGAACCGGTAGGTCTTGCCGAATTCCAGTTCGGTCGGAATGGTGATGTTGTAAGAGACCGCCTTGGGGGTGACGCATCCGACACCGGAATAGGGAACGCCTCCTTGGTTTTGCCCCCCCCCGAAGGTGCTCTGATTCCACACGCGAGTGGGGTACACGACGCCCGACTCCCCCACAGCCAGCCAAGTCCCGGGGTCCATGTACTGCCCGTCGGTGTAACCATCCATGGTGGGCTGGACCACCGGATCCTCGATGGCCACGAACACTCGGCCGGGAGGCGTGTAGTACTGGTTGTCGTTGCAAAGGTTGAAGGAGACGCGAACCACGTCACCGGGACAGGGGGAGGCATTGCTGATTTGGAGGCTACCGGACTGCAGATATGCATCCGCGGACCGGGCGGATATCGATATTCCGCACAGCAACGGGATCAAGCCCGCAAGCAAAAACCTTTGAATCCTGGAAGGGCTCCCTGGATCCATGGAACACGACCTTCATCGATTGATTTACCTAATAATATGGACGGGGAAACGACCTGTTGTTCCCCCGCTTTGTCGTAGCTTGGTACGAATCAATAATACTCCTCAATACAGCAGGAAGGACGCCGAACCTGATTCTTGCCTGTTTTTCTTGATCCCCGTCGGTCCGCAAATGGGCCTTCCCGAAAGGAAACCCTTGGGAGAAGGGGCTAAATCCCGGTCAGAACCTTCCACACGACCCGGACTGGATATGGTTTTTTTGAATAACAACGACCTGTTCAGACGCTTTTGACCCTCGCGGCCAGCTTCCTGGCCAGGGCGTCGATCTCGGAAAAGGGCCCCTCCGTGGCCGGACCGTTCACCTCCAAGGTCCCCACGACCTCGATGCCCGAGGGCAGGGCCTCGACCACGGCCTTCCCCACACCCTTCACCCAACCGTAGGAGGCAAGCACGGCCGCGTACTTCACGGGGGGTTTCAGGGCCTTCACGAGCGACGCGCCGTACACGGCCCGGGGATGCATGCCCCCGAGCACCGAGGGCGAGGCGAGGACCAGGGCGCGTGAATCCGCCAGATCCGCGGCCAATTCCCCCTCGTCCAGGCGGGCCAGGTTGTGGGCCACCACCTCGACCCCCTCCCTCCGGAGGGCCTCCATGAAGGAGCGCACCATGGTTTCCGTGTGGGTCCACATGCTCACGTACACCATCGTGGCCTTGCACCGGGTGACGCCGTCCGTCCAGGCCGCATAGGTGTCGAGGACGTGCTTCACGTCGCGGCGCACGGGCCCGTGCGAGGGTCCGATCATCCTCACGTCCATCATCCGGACCCTTTCCACGGCCTTCTTCCCGAAGGCCCGGAACGGCATGAGGATCTCGGCCCAGTAGGCCTTGAAGAGGGCCTGAAGCCCCTCGACCTCGTCCTCGAAGAGGCCGTCGGCCGAGTGGGTCGCGAAGAAGTCGCAGGATGATAGGAACCCGTTCTCGGGCACGTAGGTGAAGATGACCTCGGGCCAATGGAGCCAGGCCGCATCCATGAAGCGGAGGGTCTTGCCGCCCAGGTCGATCGTGTCGCCGTCCTTCACGACCTTCAGGCGCGCTTCGGGGACCCCGAAATAGGTGCTCGCCATCTTCGCGCCCTTCTCGGAAAGGACGATGGGTGCCTTCTTGTTGCGCTCGAGAAAATAGGGGATGGCGCCGGCATGGTCGGGTTCGGCGTGGTTCATGACGAGATAATCCACGTCGGCGAGAGGGATGACGCGGGACACCTTCCCGGCCCATTCCTCCTCGAAGCCGGGATGGGTGGAATCCAGCAGGGCCGTCCTCTCCCCCTTCACCAGGTACGAGTTGTAGGAGGAACCCCGCGTGAGGGGGGTGAGCACGTCGAAGAGGGGGAGGTTCCAATCCTTGACGCCGACATAGAAGATGCCCGGCGAGATCTCCGGCGCGTGATGGATTCCCATGTCGTTGCCCCCTCGACTCAAAAGAAAAACCCCAGTGAAATCAGCTCCACCGGGGTTCGATGAATCAAAACGCTGTTATGTATTTCCTGTTTTGATCCTCGATAAACCCAACGCCGTTCTTCGCGGCTTCGCGGCTTCGCGTTGGCTTTGAATTTTATCACAACAACTCATTCACCTTGCTCACGAGTGCGAACGCGTCCGCCACGTAAAGCACGTCCGCCTTGCCCTGGGCCCACCCGCAGGAGGGGTTCAGGTTGATGGCGCGCCTCTCGTTGACGAAGCGCCAGCCCACCACGTGCGGCTCCTCGCCGTGACAGCAGGTGGAAAGCCCCTTCGGGTGGCGCGGCGTGGCGCCGGTCTGCCCCACCTGGTTCAGGTGGGTCATGAAGGTCAGGGTTGCGGTGCCGTCACCGCTCTGGTCCACGAGGGACTTGGACCCGCCCAGGGACGCCTGGGCCTTCTCGAGGAAGGAGAGGATGGCCTTCTCGGCCTCGGGAACATGGGTCGCCCCGTCGGCCTGTTTCTTGCACCATCCTGCGCCCGCCACGAACAGGAGGGCGGCTTCGGGCTTGATGGTCTGGGCTCCGGAAGAGGGGGACTTCACGCCGGTGACCTTCGACTTGGAGGGTGTGGGGGCCGTCACGGCCTCGATCGCGGCCTTCCCCGCCGCGCCCGACCAGGGAGCCAGGCTCCCCGGGTCCACGGTGATGAACCAGGGACGCGCGGGCCGCTTCACGGAGGCGGTCATTCGCTGGCGGTAGTACCAGCGGGTCACCACGGGTGAGGCATCCTTTACGGCCACCTCGGTGGCATGAGTGTCAACGCAACCGCCCAAGCGGGCGGCCGCGCCGGAGATGAATCGGTTGATGCGGGAGGTCGCGGGAGCCAGGACCAGGGTGGCACCGGATGCCTTCACAAGGGCCTCCGCTGCGGCCGTATCGTTGGCGTAAACGCCATCCTTGAAGGCGTCTCCCGTGACAGCCAGGAACTTAACGGCCCCGCAGGAGGCCAGGGCATCCGCGCCATTCTGGGCGGAAGCGCCGATCAGCCCCACCGTGAGGGTGGAGCCGGGAATCCCGTCCGCGAAGGTCTTGGCGGCCGCCAGGGCCTCGAAGGCGGGTTTCCCGAGGGACCCGTCCGGTTCCGTCGCCGCGAGCAGCAGTATCTTTTCCATGTTTTTCACCCTTTCAATCTCACGACTCTCACCGCAGGGAACGCAAAGGTCGCAGAGGTAAACGCTTTTTGATCAAAACAACAACGAATTTTCATTCCGCTTCGAATCAAGCCTGTTCTCTGCGTTCCCCGTGACCTCTGCGGTTAAGAGATCCGGCTTATCCCTTGATCCAGGCCGCGATCTCCTTGGCCATCTCCTCGAGCGGCACGTCCTTGACGATGCGCGTCTCACGCCTCTGCTTGGGAAGCGTCACGTCCGAGAGAACGACGCCTGCGCCCTTGAGGGGCGAGGGCTTGGCCTTCTGGAGGGCCGGCATGATGCCCTTCATGTTGGCCATCCCGACCTGGGGGTTGTTGGGAGGTTCAGGCAGGTTGCCGGTAGCCCAGCCGAAGACGGCGGGAGCCCCGGAACACGCGGAAACCTGGTGCTTGCCGCCTTCGATGCGCTCGAGGACCTCGAAGGAGCCGTCGGCGTTAACGGTCAACTGGTCCACGCCCATGAACTGCTCGGCGATCCCGAGTTTCTCGCCCAGGATCTGCATCGTGGAACCGGCGCCGCGGGAAGCGGATTCCCACCCGCCGAACAGCAGGAGCCGGGATTTGTCCAATCCCGCGATGCCGTTGATCGCGTCGGCCAGCATCGCGCCCGCCTCGTGGGCGTCGGAGAAACCGGTAGAGGGCCCGTCGAGGGCCACGAGCTCGAAGGGCGCCTTCTGCGCCATGGCCATCATGACCTGCTGGAGCTTGGCCTTGGGGGCGAGACTCACCAGCCACACCTTCGTGCCGGGGTCCTTCTTCGCGAGGGCCGCCGCCTCGTAGAGGGCGTTCATGACCCAGGGGTCCAGGATGTGCGGAAGCATGGACTCGTTCTTCAATCCCCACCCGGCGGGCCCTTGCAGGGGCTCCAGGGTCTGCAGGGGGTCGGGCACGATCCCGCCGCACACGACGATGTGGTACGCGCTGCTCATGGAATTCTCCTTCAACTTCCTGATTGACCACCAAGGCACGAAGACACGAAGAACGAATCCGGGATCCAAACGCTTGCTCGCCCGACCTTCATCACGAAACCTTCGTGTCTTCGTGACTTTGTGGTGGGTTTTGCGGTCAGTTCTCGGCGGAGTGGAGGCCGCCGGTGCCGGCGCGGAACTCGATGTTGGTCTTGTGGGCCGCCTCGTCGTACGCCTTGGAACAGTTCCACAGGCAGCCGCCGCAATGCACGCACTTCTCGCGGTCGAAAGCGGGCACCCCGTTCTCGCCCGGATAGATGGCCTGCCCGGAACACATGTCGATGCAGGTCTTCTCGCCGCAGGTCTTGCAGATCGAGGGCGAAAGGAAGGAGACGTGGTCGGCATAGCCCGGGGGCGCCTGGACCTTCCCTCCCATGAGCAGGGCGTCCTGGTGCGAAACGAGCACCTTCCCGTCGAACTCGATGGGCGGCCATCCCAGGCGGTTCATGACGGCGTCGTGCAGGCCGATGCCGCGGGCGTCGGATTCCTTCCGGACGGCCTCGATCTCCTCCGGCGTCATCTTGCCCTTGAGGAAATCCTCGATCTTCCGCACGCGCCGATAGGGCGGTTTCGGGTCGCCAGGCCAGTTCAGAAGCCCGCCGGTCATTCCCGCGAGGCCCATCCCGATCATGCCCTGCATGAACCCGCGCTCGAACCCGTCACGGGACCGCGCGGCCACGCGCGCCTCGCGCCCCACCCAGGAGGAGCGCCGCTTCCGGACGTATTCGGCCTCCAGGTTCTCCTTCGTGAAGGGTTTCCCCTTCGCGTACAGTTCGATCACGGCCTCGGCCAGCTGGACACCGGTGGCCCAGGCCTCGTCCACGCCGGAACCGGTCAACACGTTGGTGGAGCCGGACCCCTCGCCGATGCGCGCGAAACCGTCGCCCGCCAGGACGGGCTCCCCGCGAAGCCCCGACTCCTGGAGCGATTTGCCCCCCCAGGAACGCAGGGTGGAACCCTTCAGGTACTTCCAGAGGGCCGGATGCTGCATCCAATGCTGGAGCGTACGGTACGCCGTGCGGGTCGGGTCGGACATCCAGGACGGCACGAAGATGCCCAGCGAGGCCACGCGGTCGGGATAGACATAGAGGAAACCAAAGATGTCGGGCTCGGGATACCCGAAGGTGTGGAACACCTGGCCGGCCTTCAACGGCGTGTCCTCGGGCAGGTCCACCACCATCTTCATGCCGATGGCCCATTCCCACTGGTGGTGGCCGCGGGGCAAGCCGAAGTGGTCGTTCAACTGCTGTCCGATGGCTCCCACGGGACCGTCGCCCACGACGGTCAGGTGGGCGTGGATGTCCATGCCCGGCATGTACCCGGCGTCGGGGCTTCCGTGCTTGTCCACGCCCTGGTCGGCCAGCCGCACGCCGATGACGCGGTCGTCGAGGACAAGAGCCTGGGACACGGGCGTGCCGGGCCAGATCTGGACGGTGCCACTGCCCATCAACTGGTTGCCGACGTACTGGAGGAACTGTCCCAGGGACAGGACATAGCCGCCCTTCTTGTGGAGGAACGGCGGGAGCAGGGGGAAACGGAAGGAATCGTCCTTGAACCAGGGGATCAGGCGCCCCAGCGCGCGAAGCATCCGGTCGGCGAGCCGCAAAAGGCCGGACCGCCGGGAAGCCCCGACGGGATCCAGGAGGTACAGCATGGTCTCCTCCCCGACTTTGGCCGTCAGGGGGACCTGCTCCAGTTCCTCCGGTTTCAGGGATGCCTTCAGGGCGCGGGCCCGTGTGACCACCCCGGAAACCCCGTATCCGATGCCGTCGGCGCGCTCGTAGCACATCACCTGCAGGGGCATACCGGGCGAGACCTTGCTCTCGAGCCGGACCGTCCCGTCCTCGTTCATCACGGCCTTCGAGAGGGTCGTGAGGAAGCCGGCTGTCGCGGGCCCGAAGCCCACGCAGACGATGTCCACGTCCATCTTCTGGCGCTCGACGCCCTGCCGTTGTGCCTGATCGGTGCTGGTGGTCATTGATTCCTTCATTCTAATGAGCGACTCGAACCTACGGCCCCATGAACCGCAGAGACGCGGAGTCACAGAGGACTTCTTGAGTTGTTCGTTCGAAAACCCCTGCCTCAAAGCCTTTCTCTGCGTCTCGGCGTCTCTGCGGTCAACGTTTCGGTCCCGGTCTTCAGACCGGATAATCCAACGCCTCGGGGATCATCAACTGCGAGACCGCGTACCCCGCGCGGTCCTTGGCCAGCCGCGCCCCCGCGAGGGCGGCATCCACCTTCGCCCTCATTTCCGCGAAGGGCTTCGCCCCCGCGGGAGGGACGGCGCCATCGGCGGCATACCCGTACACCAGTTCCGCCAGGAGTTTCATGACCTCGCCCGCCGCGCGAGCGCAGAGGACGTGCGCGAGATCCTGGTAGAAGTTCACGATGCCACGGATATTCTCCGAAAGGTTCGGGTTCTCGGGACCCTTCTTCTCGAGCTCCAGGACGTCCTGGGTCAGTTCGTAGGCCGCGAGGAGCCATCCGATCGCATCGGCCATGGTGAAGGTCACACCGTGCCGGTTCGACTGGTACAGGCGGCCGCCATCGGCGTCCTTGTTCGTCTGCAGGTAGTCGAGGGTCCAATGCCACGCCTGCATGGCGGAAGCCAGGGCCGATGTTCCCATGCGGGGGTGGCTCTTCGTAAGCGCCTCCATCTCGCGCGCCCAACGGTCGAAAGTGGCGAGGAACACCGGGTTCGTCTGGGTCACGGAGAGCTGGCGGCGCTGGACGGCCTCGGGGCCCTCGTAGGTGGCCTCGAGCTGGGAATCGAACCACTTGTTGCCCAGGAATCCCGGACAGTCCTCGGTGATGCCGTAACCGCCGCACAGGGCGACCGCCTCGCGCATCGTGGTGGCGCCCCAACCGGTGTTCCACAGCTTGGTGGCCGGGCACAGCACGCTGGCCACGGCGTCCAGCAGGGAGTACTGCACGAGCTCGTCCTTCATCAGTTCCGCGAGCCGCTTCGGGTCCTTGCCCGTCTCCTCGAGGCTCACGGCCTCGATAGCCAGCTTCTCGACGCCGGCCATGTGTTTCATCTGCGCGCGGACGCCGATGATGTTCTTCTCCTTCATGACCCGGACCTTCACGGGTTCCATGGGGTCCAGGAGGTCGAACACGCGGGCCGTGGCGAAGCCGAGGGAGGCGCCGCCTTCGCCCATGGCCCAGAGGTCCACGGTCCTCTGCAGGGCGTCCTCCTTGGTCTGGATGCCGGAATCGTAGCGGGGCGTTCCGGGCGTGCTCATGGACGCCCCCCGGAACCGCTGACGGTGATAGCGGATGACCGGCTCGACGGCCGAGATGAGCTTGGCCGTGGTCATGAGGCCTACCGTGATACGGGTGCGCTTGAAGACAGCTTCGATGACGTCGCCGTGGTTGTAGTTCGGGACGATCTTCCCGTCCTGGACCGTATAACCCCCGATGATGCGGGAGGCCGGCACCTTCAGGGAGAAGATGGGATCGCGCGTGGAGGAGAGCTGGTGCACCATCTTGCGGGTGGCCGCGCCGCGGTCGAACGTGCCGGGGTCGGTCTCCTCAAGGATGACCATGCAGGAGCTCTTGATGCGCTCGTCGGCCGTGTCCACGGCCGCCGTGACGAAGTTGGCGTAATCGGAGTTCGTGATGAAGCGGCCGCGCTTCTCGACCAGGAGGACGGGTTCCTGCCCTTCCTTCCATTCGGCCACCTTGATCGTGCCGTTGAGCATACCGGTCTCGACGCCGACGTAGGGCAGGGGCTCGGTGAGCGCGAAGGCCCCGCGCCAGGTCTGGCGGTCCTCGCCGGGCTTCGGGGGCACCGAGAGCGACATGTAACGATCCACCTGCTCCGGAGTTCCCCGCTCGTGGATGGGGGCCAGGGCCAGGTTGTTGGCCAAAGAGGCCGTGGCGGACCCGCCGTCCACCCAGGCCAGTTCCCAGGCCACGAGGGCCATGGCCACGTTCTTGGGTCCTTCCAGCATCCCGCCGTGACGGGGGTCCATGAAGGCGCCGGTGATGCCGGACTCGTCGTACACCTTGAGGAGGGCGTCCTTGCCGGGGGTCCATTCATGGCTGTTGCGTCCGCCCTCGGCCACGAGCCGGGCCACGGGCCCGCGGGCCACCTGGCGGGTGGATTGGACGATCATCTGGAGGTCGAAACGGTCGGCGTAACGCCACATGATCTGTCGGATGTCGTCTCCCGGCAGGGTTCGGATCGTCTCTTCCTTCTTGTCTACGCCGGCCATGAGGATACCTTCCTTGTCGTGGTGTTTCCCAAAAAGAGGGGCATTTTAATTGAATGGGGCGGGTCTGGCAATTGCACAAAGCACCTATAAAAACCTTCATTGATGGGCGATTACGGGTTCGAGGGGGCCGATTCCCGACCCCGGCGCCTTTCCATCTCCTGCGGAGGCCGTCGGGCCAGGACCCACAATAGGAAGAATAGGAGCGGCAGGACGGTCAAGGCCCAGGCCCCGATGGCCACCCAGGAGGCCTTCAGGAAAAGGACGAAGACCTGCAGGGGACGCTCGGCCAGGGTCTCGAAGAGAGGTCCCAGCGAATCGGGGGTCATCCCTTCGTGTCCGAAGACCGACTCTCCCAGCCGGACGAAGGGTATGAAGAGTAACAACTGCAGGGGAAGGGCCAAGTAGTTCACGGCCTGGATGAGGATGTGATTCAGGCGGAACCGGTGGGCGACTCCCGCGCAGATGAGCGCCGTGACCCCGAGGACCGGGAAGACCGCGATCCCTGTGCCGACCAGGACCGTGAGTACCACCTCCTTCCGGGAGGTTCCCTGGCGGATCATCCCGCGGACGTGGTGGCGAAGGGTCGGTCCCGGGGCCCGCGTCATGTGCCGCTTCCCAGGTCGAGCGGTCGGGCGCCGGCCGCGGGTTCGAACTCGTACACGCGAGCCTCGCGGCCGGTGCGGGTGCGGTATCCCGATTCCACGGCCTTGCGGAAGGGGGCCACGGCGCCCTTCTCCACCAGGTTCACCGTGCATCCGCCGAAACCGCCGCCGGTCATCCTCGATCCGTAGCAATAGGGAAGGGTGGACGCCACCTCGACCAGAACGTCCAGTTCGGGACAGCTCACCTCGTAATCGTCGCGCAGGCTGTAGTGGGAATCCAGGAGCAGGGTCTTCAAACCGTCACGGTCGCCCGATCGCAGGGCCTTGACGGCCGACAGCACGCGGGCGTTCTCGCGCACCACGTGCCGGCAACGCCGGCGCGCGACCGGGTCCATGGCCCTTTCGTTCTTCTCTACGTCCTCCGGCGTCACGTCCCGGAGGGAGGTCACGCCCGGAAGCACCGCCCCGAGGGCCTTCACGCCCCGCGCGCATTCGGCGCGCCGCTGGTTGTACGCGGAGGAGGCCAGATCGTGCTTCACCCCGCTGTCCACGACCACGACCTGGAGGCCCGGCGGGAGCGCCACAACCTCGCGGGCCAGGGTGCGGCAATCCAGGAGGAGTGCGCATCCCTTCTCGCCGAAGACGGAAGCCACCTGGTCCATGATGCCGCACGCCACGCCCACGAACCCGTTCTCCGCCTCGCGGGCCACCTTGGCGACCTCGAGGGACGGCAGGTCGAAACCGGAAAGCTGCTTGAGGAGGATCGTCGTGGCCACCTCGTAGGCCGCCGAGGAGGAGAGCCCGGCTCCCTGGGGCAGGTCCCCCGTCACCACGGCCTCGCAGGGGACGACGGGAAGGCCCCGGATGAAGAGGGCCCAGACCACGCCCTTGAAGTAGTCGGCCCAGGATGTCAGGGGATCCCGCTCGACCCCCTCCAGGGGGAAGCGGCAGGTGGCGGAGAGGTCGGCCGAATGCAGGATGAACTCGCCGCCCTCGATGCGGCGGCCCGTCACCGCCACGCCCCGGCTCAGGGCGGCCGGAAGCACGTAGCCCTCGTTGTAGTCGGTGTGTTCGCCGATGAGGTTGACGCGGCCGGGCGCGAAGGCCGCGGCATCGGGATCGTGCCCGGTCCGCTCGCGGAAGAGGGTCTTCAGTTCTTGGACGTCCAATTCACACCTCGGAAAAGTCCTTGTCGCACTCGCGCCTCCCTCTCCCGTGCTTGCATCCCCCGTCGAAGGTCCCCGAACGGGGGAAACGAGGGGCTCGGAATAGGATCCCATTTCCCCCTTCCCCGCCTGCGGGGGAGGGACGATCCGGACAGGAACCTCAAGTTCCTGTCCGATGGTTGCTCGCGCAGGCCTCATCAAGGCCTGTGTCAAGGGAGAGGGGTCCGTTCGTCGTTGAAACAGTCACCCCCACAGGGGCCGCGGGTACTCGCCCCGCTCGGCCATTTCCCGCAGGGCGGCCGCCACGCGAGGACGATCATCCTGGTACGTCACGCCAAACCAGTGGTCGGGGGTGGGTAACACCCTCACCCGGGCGGCCTTCTCCTTGAGGATGAGGTCCACGGCGGCGGGGATGTAGAACTCGGACGTGTCCCGCGTGCGGTTGTGCGCCTTGAGGAACTTGGAGAGGTGTCGACCCAACTGTTCGAACACGAGAGGTTGGAACCCCCAGACGTTCATCGAAACGGTCTCGTCGCCCTTGAGGAGGTGGATGCAGCCGGTCTCGTCCATGAACTTGATGTTCCCGTCCGACTGCTCGACGCCTGTGCGCTCCGCCACGCTTTTGAGGAACCCCTGGCCGTCCACCTCGCACATGCCGCGGGCCACGGCACCGTGCTCGGAGAGGGTCTGATCGACCCGGAAACCCGCCATGCAGTACTCCGGGACGCGCCCTCCCACGGGAGGGCGGGTCAGGTGACGGGCCACGAGGCGAAAGGTGGTCTTCCCGTAGTAATCGTCCGCGTTGATGGAAGCGAAGGGTTCCCGGATGACGGTCCGCGCGGCCCAGATGGCGTGCGCGGTCCCCCAGGGTTTCTGGCGCTCGAAGGGGGCGGAAAAGCCGGCCGGGAGGTCGCTCATTTCCTGGAAGACGTACTCGACATGGACGCGTTTTTCGTAGCGTCGGACGATCTTCTCCAGGAAAACCGCCTCGAACTCGCGCCGGATGACGAACACGGCCCTCTCGAACCCCGCTTCCAGGGCGTCGCGGAGCGAATAATCCATGAGCGTCTCGCCATCGGGGCCGAAGGGCTCGATCTGTTTCAAGGCGCCGTAACGACTTCCCATGCCGGCCGCCAGGACAAGGAGGGTGGGTCCCATAAGGGCGATATCTTACAGGAACCCCATGGGCTTTGTGTATCCCGCAACACCTCGGGCCGAGCGGGATGGGCGTAAACACTGCGCGTTTCCGGATGCGGGCCCTGCGTGTGACGCGAAGAGTTCCCGTCGGGGACTTCTGCCATCCTGTTGACGCTACGTTGACCGGCGCGACAGGTATAATGAAATCCTGTCGTTTTATCCCTTCGAATGAGGGTCTTCGAGGTCATCGTGTTCCAGGGAACCGGGCGATTCAAAACCCGCGTCGTCGAACCTATCCTCCGCACCATCGGCGCCCCAGCCGCCGCCGGGCTGGCTTTTTTTCGCCGTTCGTTCACGCCCGATCCCGCCGCGCCCCCCGAAAGAAACTTCTCCATCTCGCGGGACCTTTTCCTGAGGGGCCTGGGGCTCCTCCTGCTCGCCGCCTTCGTCTCGGCCGGACTCCAACTCCCGGGCCTCATCGGTTCGAAAGGCGTCCTGCCTCTGGCCGAATCCCTGAAGGCGGTCGCCGTCGATTACGGACCCCGGAGGTTCTTCCTCCTCCCGACGCTTTTCTGGTTCCATGCGGGGGACCTGTTCCTCACGGGCGCCTGCTGGCTGGGGGCCGCCTGTTCCCTCCTGTTGGCCCTCGGCATCCTGCCCCTTCCCTGCCTCCTCGCCGCCTGGGCGCTTTACCTTTCGATCGTGGTGGGCGGCGCCGAGTTCTTCGACTTCCAATGGGACTTCCTTCTTCTGGAGATGGCGTTCCTCGCGCTCTTCCTGGCGCCACCCCTCCGTCTTTCCCCCTCACGGAGGAAAAACCTCCCGCCCGCCATGCGATGGCTCCTGCTCTGGCTTCTTTTCCGGGTCGTTTTCTTCTCGGGCGTGGTGAAGCTCGTGGGCGCCGACCCTTCCTGGGGTTCCCTGAACGCCCTGCGTTATTTCTTCCAATCCCAGCCCCTTCCCACACCGCCGGGCTGGTGGGCGCAGAAACTGCCCGATCCCGTCCTTTCGGGGCTCTGTCTCGTGGTGCTCGTTATCGAGTTGGGAATCCCCTTCTTCATGCTGTTCGGCCGTCGGCTCCGGCTCGCATCCTTCGCCATCCTGGCGGCCTTCCAAGCGGCCCTCCTCGTCTTCGCCAACACGAACTTCCTGAACCACGCGGTGCTCCTGCTTTTGCTCATGCTTGTGGATGACGCGGCCTGGAGGAAAAGCCTCCTCCTGCGACCGCTCACCAACCGGTACCCGGAACGTCCCCTGCCCGGACGCACCCATTGGGTGCTGGTCCCCTACTTCCTCTTCATCGCCATCGTGAGCATCGTCCAAACCGCCGCGGACCTTGGGCACCGCGGTCCCTGGCCCTCTTCCCTGCTCTCCCTCTACCGTTTCAATGTGCCCATGCGACTGACGGGACATTACGGCTACACCCTCACGTCCCTGGACTACCGCCCCCAGATCGTCCTGGAGGGCACCCTCGACGGCCGGGAGTGGAAGGAGTACTCCTTCCGCTGGGCGCCGGGCGACCCGAAACGAATGCCCGGATTCTCCTCGCCCCATTCGCCGCGCCTGGAAGCCCGGCTGTGGCTGGCTTCCTATTCGCGTTGCGAGGATGTCCCCTGGTTCCAGCAGTTCACGGGGCGGCTTGCCATGGCCTCGCCGGCCGTGCTCTCCCTCCTCGCGAAGGACCCTTTCAACGGCCAGGCACCCCTGACGGTGCGGTCGATGCGCTACGGCTACCGATTCTCCGATTTCCCGGAATGGCGGAGGACGGGCGAGTGGTGGGTGCGCTTTGAGCGGGGCGAATTCTGTCCGCCGGTGTCCAAGCCGGACTGATCAGGGGGATCACCCCCAAGACCCCAAGTCCCCAAGAACGTCCTTAAGCCACCGATACGACAAGAATCCACCGTGATGCCCCGGTCTGGCCCATGAAGTGCCTAGCAGGATGCCGAAAACACTTTTTCAGCACCCTGCCAGAACCCATTTTCAAAAACGCCCCCCTCTCCCCGTCCCTCTCCCGCAAGGGGAGAGGGGTCTGTTGTTTTCCTTTGTTTTCCACAAATTAACTTCGCGGCTTGGCGACTTCGCGTTGGCAGTGTATTTATCTTGGACAACTTCTAATTTCTCATTCCCAATTGCTAATTTCCTCTCATGGTGGTATCTTCCAACTAGTTGGCCTATTGGCCAAATAGCCCAGGAGGCACCATGTCCAAGATCCCCGACGTGTACCATCGCCAGGCCGAAATCCTCAAGGCCCTGGCCCACCCGACCCGCCTCTTCATCGCCTTCCTGCTCGCCAAGGGACCCCGTTGCGTCTGTGAGATCACCGAGAAGATCGGCGACGACGTCTCGACCGTGTCCAGGCACCTTTCCGTCATGAAAGCCGCCGGCATCCTGTCGAGCGAGAAGAAGGGCCTGCAGGTCATCTACACCCTCGAGACCCCCTGCGTGACCCAGGTCTTCTTCTGCGCCGACCGGGTCATCACCTCGAAGGCCAAGCGGGACATGGAGGCGGTGCGGTCGTGAGCAAGGACACCTGGAAGCAACTCGGGATCGCCGCCTCGGGCGTTGCCGCGTTCCTCCTTCTCTACCACCTTCCCGTGGGGTCGGCCCGCTTCGACGGGGCCGTCCTGGAATCGCTGCAACTCGTGCGCTGGTATGCCCGTGAACATATCCTCCTCTGCGTGATCCCGGCCCTCTTCATCGCGGGCGCCATCTCCGTCTTCGTGAGCCAGGCCTCGGTCATGAAGTTCCTGGGGCCCGGCGCCCGAAAGGGGCCCGCCTACACCGTGGCGTCGGTCTCGGGGAGCATCCTGGCCGTCTGTTCCTGCACGGTGCTTCCCCTCTTCGCGGGCATCTACAAGATGGGCGCGGGTCTCGGTCCCGCGACGGTTTTCCTCTACTCCGGCCCCGCCATCAACGTGCTGGCCATCCTCTTGACCGCTCGCATCCTGGGGATGGAACTGGGCCTCGGCCGCACCGTCGGCGCGGTCGTGTTCAGCATCGTCATCGGCCTCCTGATGCACGCGATCTTCCGCCGCGAGGAAAAGGTCAAGCAGGATGCCGCCGCCTTCGCCCCGCCCCCTTCCGCCGCAAGGCCCCTTCTCCAGACCGTCTCCTTCATGGCCGCCATGATCCTGATCCTGGTCTTCGCGAACTGGAGTCCCTCGCGGGGCGTCTCCCAGCTCTGGCAGGCCGTCTACGACGTCAAGTGGGTCTTGACCGGCTTTTTCTACCTGGCCCTGCTCGGGATCCTCGTCGCCTGGTATTCGTTCCCGCTTCGGCATGTGATCGCCGGTGCCGTCGTCACGGGGATCGTTTATGGCCTCCTTCCCCACGAGCCGTTGCCGTCGTTCGCCGCCGGGATCCTCGGCATCGCCTGGGCGGCCGGGCGCACGGAGGGCGAGGGCCGCGATTGGCTCGTCGCATCCTGGGAACTGGGCAAACAGATCCTTCCCCTTCTGGTGGGCGGAGTCCTCGTCGCGGGACTGTTGTTGGGACGCCCGGGTCACGAGGGCTTGATCCCCTCTGCCTGGGTGGCGGCCAGCGTCGGAGGCAACTCCCTGGGCGCCAATTTCTTCGCTTCCGTCTCGGGCGCCCTCATGTATTTCGCCACCCTGACCGAGATCCCCATTCTCGACGCCCTCCTGGGAAGCGGCATGGGCAAGGGCCCCGCCCTCACCTTGCTTCTGGCCGGGCCCGCCTTGTCCCTGCCCAGCATGCTGGTGCTGGTTCGCATCATGGGATGGAGGAAGACGGGCGTGTACGTGACGTTGGTCGTGGTCATGTCCACCCTGGCCGGGTGGATCTTCGGAAGTTGGTTCGTTTGAAACCAGTCTTACGTTCGGGGAGGCACACATGAAGATCGAGGTTTTGGGCACGGGTTGCCCCAAGTGCAAGAAACTGGCCGAAGCGGCCGAGACAGCGGCGAAGGCCGCGGGTCTGGACTTCGAGTTGAGAAAGGTGACTGACATCCAGGAAATCATCGGCTACGGCGTGGCCATGACGCCCGCACTGGTCGTGGACGGCGATGTGAAAGTGATGGGTCGGGTTCCCGGCACCGCGGAGATGACCCAAATCCTCAAGGGAGAATCCAAATGAGTTCCTGTTGCGGTGGCGGATCAACGTACCTGCTTTATCCCTGCTCCGGGGCTTCCGACACGGGTGAGATCACGGACCGGGCGGCCCGGTCGCTGAGCCGGCTCGGGATGGGACGGATGTCCTGCCTGGCCCAAATCGGCGCCGGCAACGCCGCCCTGATCGATACCGCCCGCCAAGCGAAGGGCCTCGTTGCCATCGACGGATGCGCCCAGGACTGCGCCCGGAAAGTGCTGGAAGGCCGCGACTTGACGAACATCCTTCCCCTGCGGGTGACGGACCTGGGGTTGCCCAAGGGCAAGTCCCCTGCCAACGAGGAGAACATCCAGAAAGTCATCTGTGCGGCCTTGCCGTTGATGCCCGCCGGAGGCGGTTCCAACGGCGGTTGTTGCAGCTGATCCGGGAAATTTCATCAGAACCTTAAGGAGAGCGTCATGAGATCAAAGACCCTGTTCGGGATCCTGCTGGTGGCTTTCGCCCTCGCGGGCGTCGGCGCGTGGGCCTATAAAACCTTCGGGAAAGGCGAGGCGGCGACACCCCCACCCGGGGTCTTGGCTCCCGCTTCCAAACTGGTGGTTTACTACTTCCACACCACCTATCGCTGTGCGACCTGCAACAAGCTGGAGGCCTACGCGAAGGAGGCGATCGAAAAGGGATTCCCCGGTGAATTGAAGCGGGGCGAGGTCGCCTTCGCCTCGGTGAATGTGGAACACAAGGGCAACGAGCATTACATCGAGGATTACCAGTTGAAGACCAAGTCCCTCGTGCTGGTTGCCACCGGGAAAACGGACCGCTGGAAAAACCTGGAGCTGATCTGGGACAAGGTCGCCGTCAAGGACGGCTACGTCCATTACGTACAGGATGAGACCAAGACCTTCCTGTTGGGGTTGAACTGATGGATTTCCTCCACCTGCCCATCCACACGATTGAGATAACGAAAACGAGGACCGCAGAGACGCAGAGTCACAGAGAACATCCATCGGGATCTTTGACCGGGAATAGGAAGACTTGCGCCCACTTGCGGGCGTGGAATGGAAGAGGCGACTTTCATGTTCATTGACCCATCAACCATAATTGCCGCGCTCTGGCTGGGCATCCTCACGGCGATCTCGCCTTGCCCCTTGGCGACGAACGTGGCGGCGCTTTCCTTTCTTGCTAAACAGGTCTCCAAGCCCCGGCTTGTCCTGTGGGATGGGGCGGCCTACACCTTGGGCCGCATCTTCACCTATGTCGCCCTGGCCGCGATCCTGGTGTCGGGTCTCCTTTCGGTACCCTCCATCTCCTTTTTCCTCCAGAAACACATGAACCCGTTGATGGGTCCCATCCTGGTCCTGACCGGCGCCGTTCTTCTCGGTCTGATCCCCGTCCCCTCCTTCGGTCTGGGAGGAGGGGAAAAACTCCAGAAGGTCGGGGCAACAGGCGTGGCCGGGTCCTTCGTGATGGGAGCCGGTTTCGCGCTGGCCTTCTGCCCGGTCTCGGCGGCCCTCTTCTTCATGGGGCTGATCCCCCTGGCCCTGAAGGCCGAATCCCGCTTCCTGCTTCCTTCCCTCTATGGGTTCGGCACGGCCCTGCCCGTCGCCATCCTGGCCGTCGTGGTGGCCTTCGGTGTGAAGAAGGCCGCCGACGCCTTCCACCGCATGACCGCGGTGGAGAAATGGATGCGGCTTGGAACCGGCTGGCTATTCGTCGGCCTGGGGATTTATCTGACGGTCGTGCACGTGTTCCTGGAAGCCTGAAAAGGAGACCGCTCGTGACCCCTGGGGACCCCGAGGATCTGAAGGAAGCCGTCCGGGATTTCTACGGCAAGATCGCCCGCAGTTCCATGCCGACTTCCTGTTGCGGCACCAGCGGCTGTTGCGGGGACGCCTCGCCCGAATATTCCTTCATCACCGAAGACTACTCGAAACTGCCCGGTTACGTCGCCGACGCCGACCTGGGGCTTGGCTGTGGCATCCCCACCGAACAGGCCGAACTTACGGAGGGCGAAACCGTCCTGGACCTGGGGTCCGGCACCGGAAACGACGCCTTCGTGGCCCGCCGCTATGTGGGCGAAAAGGGCCGGGTCATCGGCGTGGACATGACACCCTCGATGCTCGCCAAGGCCCGCGAGAACGCGAAGAAGCTCGGGGTCACCAACGTCGAGTTCCGGCTGGGGGAGATCGAGCAAATGCCCGTGGACGCGGATTCCGTGGACGTGGTGCTCTCCAATTGCGTGCTGAACCTCGTGCCCGACAAGAAGGCCGCATTCGCCGAGATGTTCCGCGTCACCCGCAAAGGCGGGCGCTTCTGCGTCTCCGACATCGTGACCCGGGGGACCCTGCCCGATAAGGCCCGTGAGGCCGCCGTTCTCTACGCCGGATGCGTCTCGGGCGCCATCCCGAAGGAAGAATACGTGGGTGGGCTCACGGAAGCGGGTTTCAAGGACGTGAAGGTGCGCAAGGAACGGGTCGTGGACGTCCCCCCCGAGGTGATCGAGGAACATTTGGGTGCCGAGGGTTTGAAACAATGGAAGAAGGACGGTTCCCCCATCCTGAGCATCACCGTCACGGGAGTGAAGTTATGAGCGGCAAGATGAAAGTGCTTTTCCTTTGCACCGGCAATTCCTGCCGGAGCCAGATGGCCGAGGGCTGGGCCCGGCACCTTCGGGGCGATGTCATCGAAGCTTATTCCGCCGGGATCGAGACGCACGGGTTGAACCCGAACGCCGTGAAGGTGATGGCCGAGGCGGGCGTGGACATCTCCCGACAGCATTCCAAGCACGTCGACGAGGTGATGGACGTTCCCTTCGACCTCGTCGTCACCGTCTGCGGACACGCCAGCGAGCATTGCCCGGTCTTCCCGGGGAAGGTGCGCCGCATCCACGCGGGATTCGAGGACCCGCCAGCCCTCGCGAAGAACGAGACGGACCCCGAGAAGGCCCTGGACCATTACCGGAGGGTGAGGGATGGCATCCGGAAATTCGTGGAGGCAATACCAATCCCGGGTTCTTCACCACGAAGGCACGAAGACGCGAAGAACGGCAACTTTAAAAGCCGCGATCCCTAGTCGAAGTCCGATCAACGCCGGTTTCCCAAAGACTTCATACCCACTCGCATCAATACGCATTGTCCGTCGAGATCGGTTTGGCAGCGACCAACCGATAGAGTTCCTCGGCTTCCATGCCGCTCCCCAGCACCTGCGCGGCCTCGGTTAAAATCGCCTCGGTGGCCGTGGCCCCAACGCGGGCAACGCCCATCGCCATGACCTGCACCATGCGCGGGAAGGTCCGGATCCCGCCTGCCGCCTTCACCTGCACGGCCTTCGTCACATGCTCGCGCATCAGCTTCAGGTCGGCGTCGGTGGCCCCGCCGCCTGAATATCCCGTGGATGTCTTGACGAATCCCGCCCCCAGTTTCTCGCACAATTTGCAGAGTTGGATTTTCTGGTCGTCATTCAAATAGGAATTCTCGAAGATGACCTTGGAGATGACCCGACCGCGCTTGCAGATCTTGAGAACCTCGAACAGGTCGTTCTCGACGTAACCCCAATCCCCGGAGAGGACCTTGCCGATGTTCACGACGATATCGAGTTCCCCGGCCCCCTCCCGAACGGCCTTCTCGGCCTCAAAGACCTTCACGGCCGTGGCATGCCCCCCGTGGGGGAACCCCACGACCGTACCGGCCTCCACGTTCGTGCCGTCCAAAAGGTCCACGGCGCGCGCAAGAAAATAGGGTTTGATGCAGACGGAGGCGACGCCATGGCTCCGGGCCAGTTCGATGCCCTTCTCCATCTCCTCGTCCGTGAGGGCGGGGTTCAGGAGGGAGTGGTCGATCATGCGGGCGCAGGTCTCAACGGTCACGATCGCCATGCCGGCTCCTGTGTGAAATTTGCCCGTTCGACGCCTTACAGTCGCTCAGGGCTCGGCGACCGGGACGCCTCGAATCGACGCGAGAAGAGAGGTCATGGTCCTTCTTCCGGGATGACCCGGGAAGCCAGTTTCGTGAGTTGGGTCCCCGCCTTCAAGCCGCCCTTCCGGAACGCCTCCGGATTGATCTCGAACTGGACACGGTTGTTCTCGCTCACCAGGCCCACCATGCCTCCCCGGCCCGCGAAATCCCGCACGTCGCTGACGGTGAGAATGCTTTTCCCTCGGAGGGCCTTTAGGATCTTCGCGACGCGCTTCCCCTCGGAGACCCCGATATAGAGGAGATGACACCCCCCGGCGTCGGAGACTTTTTTGGGATACCGCACCGTCACCGTGCGTCCCTGGATGCGGCCCTTCCGGGCGAGGTCCTCGAGCACGTCCGAGAAGGGATTATTGCCCAGGACGCCGATGACGAAGGGCCCCTTCTCGGAAAGGGCCGAGGCCGGAAAGGTCACGAATTTGGGGATGTTGATGAGGAGCGAACCCTTCACGAGGTACTCGTCGAGCGCGGCCGACGCCGCATAACCCGCCTGGGCGCGCAAGGGGACGGCTGCGTGAAGGAACAGCAGCATCCCGAGGATGGCGAGGACGGTCTTCTTCATGAACAGGATCTCCAGGCGGTTCCGGATGCATCCCATTGTATCGCGAAAGACCGGGGCGGGAGGGAAAGCATCGACCCGCCGGCCGGAACCCGTCGTTCCCCGGCCTTTCCAGCCGATTCGTGGCGCCTTGAACGCCTTCCGAAGAAAGACGACAATGGCTGCATGATTGTTCCCCTCCCATCGGCGGAGAACGACGAGGAAATGCTGGACCTCCTCGACGAGGGGGGCCGTATCGTCGGCCGCGTCCGCCGCGGCGACGTCCACGGCAATCCGGCCCTTCGCCACCGCGCCGTCCACATCTTCGTCGTGAACCCCGCGGGCGACTACTACCTTCAGAAGCGCTCGCGCTTGAAACGCGTGGCGCCGGGCCTGTGGGACACCTCGGTGGGAGGCCACGTCCCGGCCGGGGAGTCCTACGAGGAGGGGGCCCTGCGGGAACTCGCGGAGGAACTGGGCATCCTCCTCCCCGACGCCTCCGCGCTCGAAAGACATCACGACTGGGTCTGGTCCACGGGCTTCGAAACCGAACACACCCGAACCTACTTGTTACGCTGGGATGGCGCCGTGAGACCCGATCCCGTCGAGGTTGAAGAGGGGCGGTTCTGGACGCCGAACGAACTCAAGGCGGCCGTCGGAAAAGGCATCCTCACGGACAACCTTGAGATGGAACTTACGAACCTGGAGCTCGCCCCTTGAAGGTTCGCGGTGCCCATTTCATGCGCCTTTGTCGGCTCATTATCCTTCGTGTTCCTCCTTTTCAAACCTCCCGGCTTCGTCCAAAATAACCGCCGTTTCCTATTCCCCGGTTCCCTGGAGGACCCCATGAAGAAAGAGATCTCCCCCCTGCAGGCCGCACGCGCCGCGTATTCCCCGAAGCTCCCCCAGGTGCTCGCCGGCAAATCCGTGGCCGTGAAAAAGGGTCGCGCCACCCAGAGCATTTCCGACCAGGCCGCCATCCGGAACCTTTTCCCCCACACCTATGGCCAGCCGGAGGTCTCGTTCGAGAAGGGCACAGGCGTGAGGACACCCAAGCCCATCAAGGTGGGGCTGGTGCTTTCCGGCGGGCAGGCGCCGGGCGGCCACAACGTGGTGGCCGGACTGTTCGACGGGCTCAAGAAGTTGAACCCGAAGAACCAGCTCTTCGGTTACCGGGGAGGGCCCTCCGGCCTCGTCGAGGACAAGCGTATCGAGATCACGGGCAAGTTCCTTGCCGACTACCGCAACACCGGCGGTTTCGACATCATCGGCTCAGGCCGCACCAAGCTGGAGACCGAGGAGCAGTTCAAGGCCGTGCGCGACAACTTCCGCAAGGCCGGCGTCACGGCCCTCGTGGTCGTGGGAGGCGACGATTCCAACACCAACGCGGCGCTCCTGGCCGAGTGGTTCGCCGCCAACCGCGAACCCGTGTGCGTGGTCGGGTGCCCCAAGACCATCGACGGCGACCTCAAGAATGACCGCATCGAGGTGTCCTTCGGGTTCGACACGGCCAGCAAGGTGTATGCGGAACTCACCGGCAACATCACGCGCGATTGCCTCTCAGCCAAGAAATACTGGCACTTCATCAAGGTCATGGGCCGCTCGGCCTCGCACATCGCCCTGGAAGTGGCCCTGAAGACGCACCCCAACGTCTGCCTCGTCTCCGAGGAGGTGGCCGCCCAGAAGTGGACCCTGGCCGAGATCACCGAGCGGATCGCGCAGGTCGTGGATTCCCGCGCCGAGAAGGGCAAGAACTACGGTGTGGCGATCATCCCGGAAGGGCTCGTCGAATTCATCCCCGAGATCAAGGCCCTCATCCGCGAGTTGAACGACACCCTGGCCGGCAATGCCGATTTCGAGCGCCTGGAATCCCCCGCCGACAAGGTGGCCTTCGTGAAAGGCCGCCTCTCGGTCGATTCGCTCCGCGCCTTCGAATCCCTCCCTGCCGGGATCCAGGCCCAGCTCCTGGCCGACCGCGACCCTCACGGCAACGTGCAGGTCTCGCGCATCGAGACCGAGAAGCTCCTGATGGAGACCGTGGAGTTGAAGCTGAAGGAATGGAGGAAGGCGGGCCGCTACCACGGCAAGTTCTCGGCCCTTCCCCACTTCTTCGGCTACGAGGGCCGTTGCGCGGCACCCTCCAACTTCGACGCCGACTACTGCTACGCCCTGGGCTTCACGGCCTCCCACCTGGCCGCGGCGGGGCTCACCGGATACCTCTCGAGCGTGAGGAACCTGTTGAAACCCGCCTCCACCTGGAAGTGCGGCGGTGTTCCCCTCACCATGATGATGAACCTGGAGCGCCGTCACGGGAAGGACAAGCCGGTCATCCAGAAGGCCCTCGTGGACCTGTCGGGCAGGCCCTTCAAGGCCTTCGCCGCGAAGCGGGCGATCTGGGCCGTTTCGGACGACTTCAAGTCACCCGGACCCATCCAGTATTGGGGCCCCTCCCAGGTGGCCGACCTGGTGCCGGAAACCCTGCGGCTGGAACGTTCGAAACGATAGCACATCGGCCTGATCCGGAGCCCCGAGAAGGACCCGTCCCATGTCGGCCGGGGAAACCGTCTGGAGGAGACCGTGAATCGACGCATCCTGTCTCTTTCTATCCTCGTTGCTTTTTCGCTCCCGGCCAGCGGGTGGGCCTCCCCCGAGGAATCCGTCCTTTCCCAAAGCCCGTGGGAACACCAATTCCTTTTTTCCCGCATCGCGCAGGAAGGCGGCTACCTTTCGGATGAAGTGGCCTTCACGGCCGCGTTCAACCTGAATGACCAGGGCCACGCCCTCCTGGGAGGCCTGACAGCTGGACGAAGACGCCTGGAAAGCGATCCCGTTTTTTTCGGGGCAATCCTGGTGGGTGGGCGTTTGGGTTTTGGCGATTTCTCCCCCTCCCTGCGGTTGACCGGGGGTGTCGGCGGGGATGACTACCGAACGCTGGACATCACCTTGGATGGGGAACTTCGGGTTTCGGATCCCCTGTCCTTGAACCTTTCTCTTTTCAGCCAATACCAGGAACACACTTCGGAAACGGACCCCCTGGGGATCTTCCCCGTTTCCGGCACCGCTTATCCGGTCTCCAACACCGTCCAGGGTTTCACCCTGGGCGCCCTGATCCACCCTGCTGGATGGGTGAGTGTCCCCCTATCGACAGGATATTGGACCTCGGGAACCGGCGAGATCGCCGGGACAAGTCCCGATCATCGAAGCAACCGGGACTCAGGCAGTATCGAGGGGGGGCGGATATCCACCGTAGCTTGGACAATCGGCCTCACCTTGCGACCCCAGGATAATTGGGTTTTCGGGGTTATCTACCAACGGGGCCAGGACCGCTTGCCCAAGGAACCCTATTATTCAACACGAACCGGCTCCTCACCGGCCTCCTCCGGTGGAACGACCGATTGGGACGGATACAGCATCTGGGCAGGATATTCTTTCTGACAACCTTCTCGATTCCCAGAATGCAACCAATCCCTACCCTCCTTCGTCCGATAGATGAACGTGGTAGACTCCGTTCGAAGGATCATCGTCAATCAAGGAGAGGATCATGAAAAGCATCGTTGCGATGTTGATCGGCATGGCGTTCATGCTTTCAGTATCCGCCGAGCCCCTGTTCGCCAAGGGCGGAGGCGGCGGGAAGGGTGCCGGCCAGGGAGGCGGCCAGGGAGCCGGGATTTCCCAGAAATCCGGCGAATGCGACCAGAAGCAGGAGAAGAAGCAGAAACGGGAGAAAAAGCAGAAGAAGGAAAAGAAACAGAAGGACAAGAAGAACAAGAACCAATCCAAGAACGTGAATCAGGGTGACACGAAGAACCAGGAGCGCGTTTCGACGGGTGACGGAAAGGGCCAGATGATCAACAACAAGGTCCAGACCGAGAACGCCGGGGACAGCACCCAGGTGAAAACCCAGGAGAAGGAGAAGACCTCCTCGGGGGCGGTCGTTCCGATCAACAAAAACGCGAACCCCGACAAGTAAACCCGTCACGGGTTCGCCCAACGAAAAAGCCCCGGCTCCGATAGGAGCCGGGGCTTTTTTTTAACGCAGAAAGACCATTGGCCCCTTCATTTCTCCTTGAAAACCTGCGCGGTGAAACGCCAGAATTCCGCATCCTTGCGCTTGTAGCCGTCCCGCCCCAGCCCCGCTTTCACGCCCAGTTCCTCGAGGTACTGCTGCTTGTTCCATCGCCACTCGACGGGCACCTGGGGCAGGAAGACGCCGCTGCGCCCCACCGCACGGATCATGAGGCCGTCACGGCCCACGACCACCTCGGAAAGGGACGCCACTTTGACCAGGGGCGACATGACGGAGATCTCGATGCGCGTGGAGGGCAGTTCGTCGGCGCGCAGCGGAGGGAACCGCAGGTCCCTCGCGGCCGAGTTCATGGTGTTCTCGATGACGGCCTGGTAAAGCGGCATCTGGGCCACGATGGTCCCGATGCAACCCCGCAGCTGCAGGGCGGCCTTGAGGGTCACGAAGACGCCAGCCGGGCGGCGCAGGTTATCGGTCAGGTCAAGGTCCTTCAGGTCCGAGTCCGGGAAACGCTGGACTTTCTCCTCGACGAACCGGACCAGGACGTGCCGCGACAGGCGGAGCAGGGTCATCTCCTCCTCGGGCGAGATGAATTTCTCGCTTTGGACGGGCTTGATGGGGGGCGGACTCATAAGGGGATGCATTTTAGCAGGAAGCCGGGAAAAATCCCCTGTCGGACCCTTTTTTTAACGGGATGCCGGAAAAGCATCCGTGGAGTCTGGTTATTGCGGATCCAGCGTGACCGGCTGGCGGAGGGTTTTTCCCGATGACAGGACCTCGATGACATAGGCCCCCGACTGCGGGAAGGCCCCGGAATCGATGCGGCCGTCCCAGCGGAACACCCAGGTCCCCTTGGGAAGCGTGCCATCGTAGAGCACCCGCACCTCGCGGCCCGCGGCATCCACCACTCGCACGCGCGCGGGTGCCGGCACCTGCTTGTCCACCACGGCCAGGAGTCCCGTGTAGCGCCGGCCCTCCACGAAGCTCTCGGGGGTCACGGCCTTCGGGACCTGCGGCTCCGCCGGACGGGTAGCCCGGATTTCCTCGCGATTCTCCGGCAGTGACGAAAGGTCCACGACGGGGGCCGCGGTGTCATGGCCGCCGATCCACTCGGGGCCCTTGCAGACAAGCAGGGCGAGAGAGGCCAGGATGAGGGCGGCACCCGCCACTTTCAGGGAGGCCGGGAGGGCGGTTCCCCAGGAGCCGGGCCAACGCGGCTCGGGCAGTCCCGTCTCGGCATACCGGCGCTCCGCGAACGCGGCGAATTCCCGCGAAGCCTCGGGGGACGACTGGAGCAGACGGCCCAACTCGTCCTTCTCGGCCTCGGTCAGATCCCTTTCGAAATAATCGCGGATCAAGTCGCTCATTGGGGGACCTCCTTCATCGACTTCATGACCATCTCCTTCAATACGCTCCGGCAACGGGCCAAGCGGCTCATGACGGTGCCGATGGGCACCTTCAGTCGTTTCCCGATCCCGGCATAGGGGACTCCGTCCACGTCCCTCAACGTGAGGACCTCCCGGCATTTCCCGTCCATCCTTCTCATGGCCTCGGACAGGATCCGGAGACGCCGGGTTTTCTCGTCCTCCGCCTCCATCGCCTCATGACGCTTGAAGGCGGCCGGGCTGGTGACGAAATCCAGGTCCTGTTGGGCGGAAACCACCTGCCGGTCCCGCGCACGCAATCGCTCGTAACAGAGGTTCACACAGATGTGCGCCAGCCACGTGTAGAGGCTCGATCGGCCTTCGAAGCCGGAAAGCTTCTCGAACGCGATGACGAACGCTTGCTGGACCACGTCTTCCGCCTCCGGATCGCGATACCCGAGGAAGTGGACACTCGCCGCGTAGAGCCGCTGGCGGTGGGCCGAGACCAGCCATTCCTGGGCCCGCGCGTCCCCTTTCAGGATCCTTGCGATCATTTGTCTCTCGTCGGGGGCCTCGGTCACTGGCTGTCCCCCTCCGATAAATGGTGGTCCGGCACGGTCGTTTATTCCTTCCAGGCGGGATATTTCACGGCCTCAAAACGGGGCCCCATCCTGTGTTTTCCGGCTCCGCAACCCGATTCCGCCCCGACCACCCCTGTCCGTGAAGCGACCGACCCTTATTTCGGCATCTTTTGCAGGGCCCCGGGGTGCTTCGGGTCCAGTTTGAGAACGTTTTCGTAGCACTTCCGGGCGTATTCGGGGTAACCGGAAAGTTCGTAGAATTGTCCCAGTTCCCACCAGGCCTCGGGACCCGATCCGGGCTTTTTCACGGACTCGATCAGTTCCCGGACGCGTGCCCGGGCGGTCGAATCCATTCCCTTCCCTGCTTCCATCGAATAGACGCGCAACTGGTCCTGGAGATCCGCGGCCTCCCCGGCCGACTTCGCCGCGGAAGGAAGCGGGGTGGTTGCCCCCGGCTCGACCGCTCGTGGGGTTGAAGTCGGCGTCCAGGCGTCCACGGCGTTTTCGACGGGAGTCGCCGTCACCGTCGGGGTGGGCGTGGAGGTTGCCGGGGTCGGAACGACCTGCGTCGGCTCGGCAGGGGTCCCCGACAGGACAGAGGCACCCAGGCTGATGCGATGCGTGAACCCGAGGTCACCCTGGGGTTCCACGGCGTAATCGACAAGCAGGGAGCCCTGCCGGTATCCGAACCCCGCGGCGAAAGCCCGGAACCCCTCGATCTCCTCCCGCGTCAGGGGCACCCGGGAACCGAGACGAACCTTGAAATTCCCGGATACCTGCTGTTCGGCCCCCACTCCCAAATAATGGGCCCCGTCGGGCTGGTAGTCCACCGACAGCACCAGGAGGATGGGAAACGCGCCCCCCGCACGGTAAGCGCCACCGAGCGAGAGTAGGAGGGGGATTGTATCCTCGCCCTCGGCGGTCCCGATCCCGCGACAGGCGGCTCCCGCTCGGAACCCCGAACCGATCCGGCCCTGGACTCCCGCGTCGAACCAGAGCGCCCTCTTCTCGCGACCCATGAGCTGTTGCCGCGTGGCATGCACGGCCGCGCCGACCGCAGGACCCCCGAAGATCGGAACGCCCCAGCCGGCGGCGGCGCCCTGACGGCCCGTCGTGGCTCCGTCGAAGGGATATCCCTGCTCGTCGCGCGAATCCACCCGGCCGTACCCCACGCTGTGGGCCTCGAACCCGACCGCGCCGAGAAGACCCGTCTCGAAGGCGCCGGCGATACGCTCCTCCCTCAGGGAGGCGAACCCCTCGTAATGGTGGGCCGCAACCTCGAAACCGGAAAGATCCGCCAATCCCGCCGGGTTGAAGAAGAGGGCTTCCGACACGCCTCCGATGGCTGTGAAGGCCCCACCCATAGCGCCGGCGCGTGCCCCCCCGCCGCGAACCTCCAGGGGTTGGAGGAACCGCGCGGCGGGTCGAACCTCGACTTCCGCGAGGGCGCAAACCGCCGCGAGGAGCAGGATCAGGAACGGAGGAAGGACGGAGGATCTCATGGCGAGAAGACGAACCAACCGGCCGGCGGCTTTTCGACGAGTCCGGATTCGTAATGGAGGGTCACCCGGTAGAAGTACATGCCGGGAGCGAAGACGCAACCCAGGGGCAGCACCTGCAACCCCGCCGCGTGACGGTTCGAATAGCGGGCGGCCAGGGTGCCGTCCTCGTGGTACACGCGCACCGTGGCGCTCCCCGCTTCCTGCATGGAAAACACCATCCGGGGACAGCTTCGCGGGGTGGCCGGGGAAGGATACACGTAGACTTCACCCGCGGCGGGAGCCGGTGCGGCCATGAAAGGACCCGGCCATGAGGCCAGGCACAGGAGGAAAAGGCTGACGGATAAGGATCTCTTCATGGCGGCCTCCGGATTTCAGCGCCATTCTATATGAAACAACCCGAACCGGCGTCTACATATATAACGGGGACGCGACAACCCTCTCTCCCCTCCCCCTCTCCCGCACGCGGGAGAGGGCAGGCCCATCCTGAGCCGATCTTTGGCGAAGGAGAGCCGGGTGAGGGGGCGCTTCTTACCCCAGCATCTTGTGGTATTCCTGGAGCGATTTCACGCTGGTCTTCTTCTCCTGCATCTCCGCGATGCCCTGCACGGCCGCCACGGCGGCGGCCGCGGTCGTCATGTAGGATAATTTGTGGCGTACGGCGGCCTTGCGGATGTAGGAATCGTCGTTCTGGCTTAGTTTCCCGACCGGGGTATTGATGACGAGCTGGACTTCGCCGTTCATGATGCGGTCGGTGATGTTGGGCCTGCCCTCGTGCATCTTGAGGACCCGCTCGGAAGGGATGCCGTTCGCCTTCAGGAATTCGTGGGTGCCTCCCGTGGCGAAGAGCCCGAACCCCAACTCGTGCAGTTTGCGGGCGGCCGGAAGGGCCGCCTTCTTCTCGGGGGCGGACACGGAGATGAAGGCGTTGCCCACGAGAGGCAGGGGTGGGGACACGGCCTCCTGCGCCTTGAAATAGGCGAGACCGAACGTGGGTGCCAAGCCCAGCACCTCGCCGGTCGAGCGCATCTCGGGACCCAAAATGGGATCCACCTCCGGGAACATGTTGAACGGCAGGACCGCCTCCTTGACCCCGAAATAGGGGATGCTCCGCTTCGCGAGTGCCAGGCTCTTCAGGGGCGTTCCCAGCATCAACTGCGTGGCGGCGCGGGCCATCGAGATCCCGCACACCTTCGACACCAGAGGCACCGTGCGCGAGGCCCGGGGATTGGCCTCCAGGACGTACACCTTGCCGTTTGCCACGGCATACTGAACGTTCATCACCCCGCACACTTTCAATTCCCGGCCCAGGCGGGCCGTGTACTCCTCGATGGTGGCCACATGCTTCGGGTCCAGCGTGACCGGGGGGATCACGCAGGCGGAGTCGCCCGAATGGATCCCGGCCCACTCGATATGTTCCATCACGGCCGGGACGAAGGCCTCCCCGCCGCCCGCCAGGGCGTCCGCCTCGGCCTCGATGGCTTCCTGCAGGAACTGGTCGATGAGGATGGGTCTCTCGGGGGACAGGTCGATGGCCCGCGCGACGTATTCGGCCAGCATGTCGTCGTCATGCACGACCTCCATCCCCCGGCCGCCGAGCACGAAGGAGGGGCGCACCATCACGGGGTATCCGATGCTTCGGGCGATTTCGAGCGCCTCCTTCAGGTTCGAGGCCATGCCCGAGGCGGGCATGGGGATCCCCATCTCGTCCATGCGCTTCCGGAAACGGTCCCGATCCTCGGCCAGATCGATGGTGTCGGGACTGGTGCCCAGGATCCTCACGCCGGAGGCGGCGAGCTGGGCCGCCAGGTTCAGGGGTGTCTGCCCGCCGAACTGCACGATGGCGCCTTCCGGCTTCTCCTTGCGCCAGATGGAGAGCACGTCCTCGACGGTGAGCGGCTCGAAATACAGCTTGTCCGAGGTGTCGTAGTCGGTGGAGACGGTCTCGGGATTGCAGTTGACCATGATCGTCTCGTAACCCGCGTCGCGGAGCGCAAAAGCCGCGTGCACGCAGCAATAGTCGAACTCGATGCCCTGCCCGATGCGATTGGGCCCGCCACCCAGGACCATGACCTTCTTCCGTTCCGAGACGGGGACCCTGTCTTTCCCGTTGTAGGTGGAATAGTAGTACGCGGCATTCTCGACGCCCGAGACCGGCACGGCGTCCCAGGCCTCGACCACGCCCAGGCGCTCCCGATGCGCGCGCACTTCCGGCTCCGGCAAGCCCAGGATCCTCGCCAGGTACGCGTCGGCAAACCCGTCCTTCTTCGCCCGGCGGAGCAGGTCGTCCGGCAGGGGTTTGCCCTTGAAGGCGAGGATCTCCTGCTCGAGGTCCACCAGTTCCTTCATCTGCTGGAGGAACCATTCCTTGATGTGCGTGAGTCGATGGAGTTCCTCGATCCCGGCCCCCTTGCGAAGGGCCTCGTAGAGGATGAACTGCCGCTCGGAGGAGGGCTCCTTCAGGAGGGCCAGCAGTTCCGGCAGGGGGAGGGTGTTGAAGTTCTTCGCGAAGCCCAGGCCGTGGCGCCCGGTTTCGAGCGACCGAATCGCCTTCTGGAAGGCCTCCTTGTAGTTCTTGCCGATGGACATGACCTCGCCCACGGCCTTCATCTGGGTGCCCAGGACGTCCCGCGACCCCTTGAACTTCTCGAAGGGCCAGCGCGCGAACTTCACCACCACGTAATCACCGGACGGCGTGTACTTCTCCAGCGTCCCGTCCCGCCAGTAGGGGATCTCGTCCAGCGCGAGTCCCCCGGCCAGCCGGGCCGACACGAGGGCGATGGGAAACCCGGTGGCCTTGGAGGCCAGGGCTGACGAGCGCGATGTGCGGGGGTTGATCTCGATGACCACGACGCGATCCGTCTTCGGATCGTGGGCGAACTGCACGTTGGTGCCGCCGATGACACCGATGGCGTCCACGATGCGGTACGAGTAGTCCTGCAACCTTTCCTGGAGCGCCCGGTCGATCGTGAGCATGGGAGCCACGCAGTAGGAGTCGCCCGTGTGCACGCCCATGGCGTCCACGTTCTCGATGAAACACACGGTGATCTTGTTCCCTTTCGCGTCCCGTACGACCTCCAGTTCCAGTTCCTCCCAACCCAGGACGGACTCCTCGATGAGCACCTGGTGGACCAGGCTGACGGCCAGGCCCCGCGCGGCCACGGTGCGCAGTTCCTCGACGTTCCAGACGTGCCCCCCTCCCGTACCCCCCATCGTGTAGGCGGGACGCACCACCACGGGATACCCCAGACGGGACGCCACGGCCTCTGCCTCCTCCACGGTGTAGGCGATCTCGCTCTTGGGCAGTTCCAGGCCGAGTGATTCCATGGTCCTCTTGAAGGCCAGGCGGTCCTCGCCCTTCTCGATGGCCGATTCCTCGACGCCGATGATGCGCACGCCGTATTTCTTCAGGACACCGCTCTTGGCCAGCGTCGATGAGAGGTTCAATCCGGTCTGCCCGCCGAGGTTGGGCAGGAGAGCGTCGGGGCGCTCCTTGGCGATGATCTCCTCGAGGGTGGCCGGGTTGAGGGGCTCGATGTAAGTGACATCGGCCATCCCGGGGTCCGTCATGATGGTGGCCGGGTTGGAGTTGACCAGGACGATCCGGTAGCCGAGCGCCCGCAGGGCCTTGCAGGCCTGGGTGCCGGAATAGTCGAACTCGCAGGCCTGGCCGATGACAATGGGACCCGACCCGATGATGAGCACCTTCTTGATGTCGTCTCTCCTGGGCATCTCTTAATCCTTTCAGATTCGACTATCACCACGAAGGCACGAAGACTCGAAGACGGCATGTATGGGTACGACCCCGCATCCCACTCTCCCGGTCATCTTCTCGGAAGGTCGGGTTGTCACCCCCATGCCTTCTTGGTGCCTTCGTGTCTTCGTGGTAAGGCCGTTCCTAACTGACGAACAGGTCCTTCGTGGCGAACTCGGGGTCGCTCGTGAGGTTCACGCCCAGCCGCCTCAACCCCTCCTCGTCGCCGGGCGTCGGCAGGTGCGTCAGGTGCATCTCGCACCCGGAAAGCATCCTCAGCTTCGCCATGGCGGCCTGGGCCATGGGATTCTGCGTGGCGCTGATCCCCAGGGCGATGAGCGTCTCGTCCAGGTTCAGGTTGATCAGCCGCTTCTTCATGATCTCCTTCTTCATGCGTCCCACGGACTTGATGATGTCGGGAGGCAGGAGGTGGATCTCGTCGGGGATGCCCGCCAGGTGCTTCAGGGCGTTCAGGACGAGGGCGGAGGCCGCGTGCATCTCGGGGCTGTTCTTGCCCGTCAGGATCGTGCCGTCCGCCAGTCGGAGGGCGGCGCCCACGAAGACCCCCTCGTTGCCCTTCCCCTTCTCGCGCCCCTCCTCCGCCGCCCGGCGGGCCGGGGCCACCACGGGGCGATCCTCCGGGGTCACGCCCAGCTCCCCCAGGATCGCTTCCACGCGCTGGACGGTCGAATCGTCCACCAGCCCCATCATGTACTCGCAACGGTACCGGAAGTACCGGCGGATGCATTCCTGCACGGCGGCTTCCCGGACGACCTCGTCGTCCACGATCCCGAATCCCGCCCGGTTCACGCCCATGTCGGTGGGCGACTGGTAGGGCGACTGCCCCCCCAGGATCCGTTCCAGGATGCTGCGCACGACCGGGAAGACCTCCATGTCGCGGTTGTAGTTCACGGCCTGTTCGCCGTGGGCCGCGAGATGGAACGTGTCGATCTCGTTGAAGTCCTTGAGCTCGGCGGTGGCCGCCTCGTACGCGATGTTGACCGGATGCTTCAGGGGGAGGGACCAGATGGGGAAAGTCTCGAACTTGGAATACCCGGCCGAACCCCCCCTTTGGTGCTCGTGGTAGAGCTGGGAGAGGCACGTGGCCAACTTGCCGCTGCCGGGGCCGGGCCCCGTCACCACTACCACGGGCTTCGAGGTCTCGATGAAAGGATTGGCGCCGTAGCCCTCGTCCGACACGATGAGCCCGACGTCGGTCGGATACCCCCTCGTGGGGCGGTGCATCACCACCCGGACACCCCGGCGCTCCAGGCGCTTCTGGAAGGTGAGGACGGCCGGCTGGTCGGAAAAACGCGTGATGACGACCGTGGAGACGGAGACGCCCCAGTCCTTCAGATCGTCGATGATCTTGAGGACGTCGTTGTCGTACGTGATGCCGAAATCGGCCCGCACCTTCCGCTTCTCGATGGCTCCCGCATGGACGCAGAGGAGGATCTCGGCGCGTTCCTTCAATTTCTGCAGGAGACGGATCTTGACGTTGGGGTCGTAACCGGGGAGCACGCGGGCCGCATGGTAGTCGAACATCAGCTTCCCGCCGAATTCCAGGTACAGCTTGTTGCCGTAGCGCTCCGCCCGCTCCAGGATGGCCTGGGTCTGCTCGGCGAGGTATTTCTCGTTGTCGAATCCGGCTTTCCGGCCGACGGAAGACGCGGTCATGCAGGCTCCTTAACAGTATTGCTCGGGGCCCGCTGGATGGGGTTTCGGTGGGATGGGAACCGGGGCCTTCTTATTTAAAACATATCGGGCCGCTTGTCCAGCCGCTTTATTGGGGTCATGAACGATTTTTTCGAGCGCGTGAGCCGCAAACAAAAAGCCCCGCCCTCGCCGGTTCCCGGACGGGGAAAAGGCGGGGACGGGGCTTCATTCCGGGCGGTGTCAGAAGAGGAGGGAAACCCCCACCCGGAGGTCGATGTCCAAGAGACCCATCTTCAGGTATTCCCAACCGTCCGTCCCTACGGACGCTTTGGGTATGTAGCCGATGTTCCCATCGGCATCCTCGGCCATGGCGGCGTCGTAGGTGCCCAACTCGTCGGTGACGCTTCCCGTATAGCGGGATACCGAGCCCCAGAGGCCCCGGATGCCGGCCTCCAGCACGTTCTTCCCCACCAGCCACTGATGGCCCGCGCCCAGGCGGATGCAGGGTCCGATCCCCGAGAAATCGGCGCTTCGCGCCGCAGCGCCCGTGAACGTGTCCTCGTAGGACAGCCGCGAGAGCATCACGCCGCCGCCCGCCGTGACGAAGAATCGCCTCTTGCCCTGCGGCAGGTAGCTGTACGCATTGAGCGTGGCCGGGACGACCATCTGTGAGATCTCCTGGGTCCAGGTCCCGCCCCCCACGAGGGCCTCTGCCTTCATCGACCCGGGGAACAGGGCTTCCGCCTCGAAGGAGAAACCCCACCGGGGGTTCACGAGATACCCGATCTCCAGCCCGCCGCTGAAGGAAGCGCGGCTGACCTCGCCGGAAAAACCGGCGCCCAAGGCCTCCGCCTGCCTCTTGTAGGTCGAGAGCGTATCCTCCAGTTTTCCCTGGAAGGCCAGACCCCCACCGCCTTCCAGCTTGATCCAGAGGCGGTCCGAGCCGAAGGAATCCGGGGCGGGCGGTGCCGCGGCGGCCGGTTCGGAGGCGGGGACCTCGGCGGGTGCGGCCTCGGTCGACGCGGCCGTTGTCGTGTTCGCGGCGGCATCGGCGGCTTCGGAGATCGCAGCCGTGACCGTGTTGGCGGCGGCTTCGGGCGCGGCCGTATCCTGGGCCTGAACCGACCCGGCAACCGACAGAAGGACGAGGATCAGGATGGGAAAAAAGAGCGGCTTGGACATGTCCAATCTCCAGGAGGAAGGATTTTACGGCTTGGTATTCTCATTATACGTCACGACGCCGCCCGTTCAAGAAGCCCGAAATGCGGCCGAATCCCATCTTCGATCGAAGGGGTCTTGAAATCAGGGCCTTTCAGGCGTTCAGTGGATGGGAGAGCTTGAAACAAGGATCGCAAGGAGGTCGCCATGGAACCAGTCATCGGAGAACCCGCACCCTCCTTCTCCCTGCCCAGCACCGGGGGAGGGAAGGTGGCGCTGTCAGAATTCAAGGGCAAGAAGAACGTCGTCCTCTATTTCTATCCGAAGGACGACACACCGGGATGCACCGTGGAGGCCTGTTCCTTCCGCGATGCCCTCAAGGATCTCGACGACACCGACACCGTGGTATTGGGCGTCTCGGCGGACGACGCGGAATCCCACGCGGCCTTCGCCGCCAAGTACGCGCTCCCCTTTACGCTCCTGACCGACAAGGAGGGCCGTGCGGCGAAATCCTACGGTGCCTGGAACGACGAGAAAGGAAGGTGCAACCGGGTGACGGCCGTCATCGACAAGGACGGAATCCTGAGGGGCTATTTCCCCTCGGTGAAACCCGAGGGCCATGCCCGGGAGATCCTGGCCATCCTGCGATGAACCCGGCATCCACCCGGGAACCGTAAAAGGGGCATAACCGTCCTAATGACATGCGTCCCCTCCTTGCGATCCCCATGCTTTGTGCCTGCCTTGCGGCGGGCGCCCTCCATGCCGCGCCGACGCCCACCTCCACTCCCGGCTGGACACCGACCGCGACCGTGTCCCCCGTCGTCCCGATCGGATCCACCCTCATGCTGGACCCCATCGGGTTGGCTCTGGGCGCGATGAAGGCCGAAAGATCCACGGACGCTGCGAGGGACTTCAAGTTCCTGGTGGGGGATGACGCCTATTACCTGGACCTGAACCGCGGATTGGATAACGCCCTGGGGCTCGCGCGAAGGGAGCCCACCGACGCCGAGAAACGGTGGGCCATCGTGGGGGCCGCCGTCGGGTATTCCTGTGCGGCCATCGCGGCCGCCGAGGCCACGGGCCTCATCCCCGACAAGAAGAGAAAAAGGAAGTGAAGCTTTCGACCGCCGTTTTCATCCTCCTCGAGATGCCCGCCTTCGCGGAGGTCTCCCTACCCGGGATCTTCGGGGACCGCACGATGCTCCTGTCCTGATCGGAAGCACCCCATAAAAAAGGCCCGGCCCCTTCCGGGATCGGGCCTCGAACCGCAACCATCCGGCTACGGACAGGTGTTGATGTAACTCCCGTATTGGAATGCCAACGGGGTGGCCGTCGGGAAGGCGGGCGGGAACTCGGACCATCCGTTCCCGGCAATCCTTCCTGTTCCTCCCGTGCCCGAATAAGTCATGGTCATGTCTTCCGAGGCCAGGAAGGTGACCCAATAAACGCCGGTCGGCAAGAGGACATCGTACTCGAACGGCACGGTGGTCCAGGATCCAAGACTCACGGTCTGGGCCTTCGATTGCACCACCAGGCGGTACGGTTCTCCCGCGCTACTGTTGTAGATGGCCATCCTCAACTGCCCCGCGCCGGTGTACAGGAAACTCGACAGGTGGGTCGCTCCGCTGATGGCGGTGGTGGGTGTGGCGATGGTGACCGGGATCGCCCTCATATAGTGTGCGCTGAGGGCGATGCCGGGAGTGTTGACCGGAAGAAGCGAGATCCCCCGGAGGGTCGGGTTGTCGCAGAGGGGAGCGGGCGGCGTGTAGGGCGTCCCCGGAGCGCCGGTCGCCCCGGCCGGGCCGGTCGCCCCCTTGCAGGCGGGAAGCGCGGCCATCAGCCCCAACAGCATCAACCCCGTCAAAGCCATGTATATGTTTTTCATGGGACCCCCTTCGCGATTTGGGCGGCTCAACAGCGCAGCGATTATAACAGCTTGCCTGCTTTCTCAAAGCTTTCTTGAAACCGTTCCGAGCCCTCTCCCCACCCCCCATCGTGCGGCAACCCGGATCGCCGTGCTATCATTCCTCCCGACGAATCCGCCGTAGGATCCGAAATCCTTCCTGGAGAACACCATGAACCTCCGTTTTGCCGCCGCTTTCCTGATGCTGTCCTTCGCGGTCACTGCCCGTGCCGAACTGTCCCTACCCGGGATCTTCGGGGACCACATGGTCCTTCAGCGAGGCGAGGCCTGCGTCTGGGGGAAGGCGAAGCCCGGTTCGAAGATCGCGGTCGCCATCGCGGGCGCGGAGGCGCGCGCGACGGCTGGGAAGGACGGAAGGTGGGAAACGCGTCTCAAGGGACTGGAGACGGGCGGGCCCCATGACTTGACCGTGACCGGCGACGGGGCCGTGACCTTCACGGACGTGCTGGTGGGCGACGTGTGGCTGGGATCGGGGCAGTCCAACATGGAGTTCCCGATGAACCGCACCCATGACGCCGCGAAGGAGATCCCGAAGGCCGCGAACCCCTCGATCCGGCTTTTCACCCAGGGCAAGGCCACCTCCGACAAGCCGCTGGAGGAGGTGAAGGGGTCCTGGAGCGTCTGTTCTCCCGACACGGTCGCCCCCTTCTCGGCCGTGGCCTACCATTTCGGCAAGGACCTTCACGCGGCCCTGAAGGTGCCGGTCGGACTCATCGCCAACGGATGGGGGGGCTCCAGCGCGGAAAGCTGGGTGCCCGAGGAGGCCCTCGCGGATCCGCGCTTCAAGAGGATCCTCGACGAGTGGGCCCGCGACGAGGAGCAGGTGAAAGGGTGGGGCCCCGGGTACCCCTATGAACTGCAGATCGCGGACCTGAAGCTCATCGCCAAGGACCGCACCGATCCCATACTCCTCTCGCCCGGGAAAGGCCTGGGCGGCGGGTGGAACGCCTTCATCACGGCGCCCTCCACCGGCACCTTCAAGGTCGGCGGAAAGGGCCCCGGGGGCGTCCCGACCGGCACCCTCTCCGGACTCATGCGGGGCCAGGGCTGGATCACCCTCACGACGAACCTGAAAGGCCCCTCCTTCGACCTCACTCCCTACGAGCGCATCGAATACAAGGTGCGGGGGCGCGTCAAGTACCGCTTGAAGTTCAGCCAGGCCTCCATCGGCGACTACAACTACTACTCCACGGACATCCTCGCCGCCACCGACGCGTGGCAGGACGTAAGCATCCCGATCGCCTCGTTCAAGCAGGGGGATTGGGGCACGAGGAAGGCGTTCACCCCCGAGGCCGTCCAGGCGGTCCTCTTCAACCCCGAGGTGCCCTACGTCCCCAACGCGGCCTTCGTGATGTTCCACGGCATGATCGCCCCCCTCTCGAAATACACCCTCAAGGGAGTGCTCTGGTACCAGGGCGAATCCAACGCGGGACGCGCCTCCGATTATGGACCGCTGATGACGAGCCTCGTCGCGTCCTGGCGGAAGGCCTGGGGCGTGGATTTCCCCTTCCTCATTGCCCAATTGACCTCCTTCACCCCCCGGCAACCCAACCCCGGGGAGAGCGGTTGGGCCGAGATCCGCGAGGCCCAGCAGGCCGTGGCTCGCACCGTGCCGGGCGTGGCCTCGGTGCCCATCCTCGACCTGGGCGAGGCGGACGACATCCACCCGCGCAACAAGACCGAGGTCGGCCGTCGACTGGCCCAAGCCGCCCTGAAGACGGCGTACGGGAAGGACGTCCTGGCCACGGGACCCCTTTTCGAGAAGGCGGAGGTGAAGGGATCGAAAATGGTTGTCACCTTCTCCGGCGTCGGATCGGGGCTTTCCACCCTGGACGGGAAGCCCGTTACGGGTTTCGCCCTTGCGGGCGAGGAGGGCGACTTCCACTGGGCCAAGGCGAGGATCGTCGCGAAGGACCGGGTCGAGGTGGGGTGCGACAAGGTCAAGATCCCGGTCGAGGTGCGATACGCCTGGGCCGACAACCCTCTTTGCAACCTCGCCAGCAGGGAGAAGTGGCCGGCTTCCTCCTTCCGCTTCAGCACGGCGCCCGCGGCCTCCGGGGCCGCCGACACATCCCTCGAGAACTGGAAGACCCTGAGCGCCGCGAACGGCGGCGTCTACAAGGACACCCAGGGCACCACCATCGCCTATTCCGTCGAGAAGGGGCCCGAAGGGGGCACGAAGGCCCTGAGACTATCCTGGGATTTGAAGGCGGGCGGGTTCTGCGGATTGTGGCACAACGTGTCCTTCGACCTGTCGGACCGAAAGGAGCTCGTGTTCCGGGCGAAGACCACGAAACCGGGAGCGGTCCAGATCGCCTTGAAGGACAAGTGGAACGTGCAGTACATCACGCTGGTCCAGGTGGACTCGAAGGATTGGGCCGAAGTGCGGGTACCGCTCGCCTCGTTCAAGAAGGACCCTTATTACACGCCGCCGGAAGCCGTTTCGGGACACCCGATGGACCTTTCGCGGGTGAACGGGATGAACTTCGGACCCCAGGCGGTCGGCCAGGGTGAACTGTGGGTGGGTCCCGTCTCGGCCGAATAGCCGACTTCCGGAAGCGACGCCTCCGGAGGTAACCGGGTCAGGAGGCGGGCAACAGTTCCTTCACGAGGGCGTCCACCCTCCCCGGATCGACGTCCTCCACGAAGATCACGCTCGTCCCCCGGGCTTCCAGGTGGGTGATGCGGCCCGTCTTGGGATGCGCGATCCGGTATTGCTCCCCGTCCCAGAGAAGACTGCCTTCCGGTTTCGTCTTCCGCGCCAGGTATTCCCGGTACATCCCGAAGAAGCTCGCGGCCTGCGAGGCCTCCTCGAAGAGCACGTATCCCACGAGGATACAGTCGCCCCGGGGCCCCTCGAAGACCTGCAGGCGGTCGCCTCTCCATCCCACGGTCGCCGTGCGCGCTTCCTTGTAGTAGGTCCGGGAACTCAAAAGCTCCGTGAGGCCGTACTCGCCGTACACTTCCTCCCAGATCGAACGGTACCCCCTCAGCGGCTTTCCCTCGTCGGTCAGCCCCCGGAAACGGATGTGGGCGCGCCGGACGCTCCGGTCGAGGTACCGCGCGGGGTGGATGACCTCCGTGGTGGTTTTCGGGGGCGCCCGATGGACCTCGTCCAGCTCGGACCAGTGCCTCCCTTTCAGGAGCTCCTGGAAGAAGGCCCCTCCGTAGGCGTAGCTGAAGCCCATGACGTCCTCGATGACCATCCGTCCCCTCTGGCCCCGGAACCAGGCCCGGCCCAGCCCGATGAGCATGTTGATGTCGTTCTGGCGGCTCAAGCGCTCCGTATCCGCGAAGGTCTTGCCGGAGCCGGAAAGGCGGAGCATGTACTCCTTCTGGAGCGCCGTCGCCTCCCCCTCCACGACGCAGACGCGGGCCTGGCGCTCGTCGAGGGGGAGCTTCTTCAGGGTCTCGAGGTAGGCCTTCAGGTCGAAGTGCTGGTCCTGCAGGGCGTGCACCAGCTCGTGCGCGACGTTCTCCTCCCAGTCCGCGGGATCGGTCCACTCCGCGATGAAGATCTCCTTCCGGTCGGGATCGTAGAGGCCGCGGATGCCGCGGAGAAAATCCTTCGTGCTTTCCTCGTAGAATTCCTCCGCCTTCTTGTATCCTTCGAAACCCATCGCGCGGCTGACCTTGAGGAGTTTCTGCAGGCGCTCCGGGGTGAAATCCTTCCGGATCTTGTCGAGGTGGTAGTTCCGGAAGAAGTCCCTCCCCCGGAAGAGCACGGGCACGTCCTGGCGGACATCAAGACCGCGGATCCGGGCGATCTCGCGGAGCGTCTCGCTGGCGAAGCGGACGATGTTGTCCTTCGCCACCGGGTCCGGGGTGAAGATCCGCTCGGGGATCTCGGTGAAGGTGATGGTCGGGGTGGGCGTCATCTCCTCGGACAGGACGCGCAGGCCCGCGAAACAGGGAGAGACGGCCAGGAGAAGCAGGGTGACCCCCCCGAAGCGAACCAGGGAACCCGGCCAACTTCTCCGGAGAGAAACAAAAACACCCGGGGCGGTTACGTCGCTCCGGGTGTTGAAGGAAATCCCCACCGGATTCAACGAGTCACGAGCGCGCTCTTGCTGACGGAAAGCGTGGAATCCGACGCAGGGGCCAGGTTGACGGGAGTCGCGTAGGCGTTGATCGTCGTCTCGAACAGATAGGTGCCCGGTCCGGGATAGTCGCCCGCCGAGAGGACGTGGCTCGGGGTCGGATAGGGGACTCCCTGGAAATAATGCGTCGTGACCCCGTTGCTGGACCGGATGGCCACATATTGGACCCGGGTGCCGGGGTAGTTCCAAGAGGCCGACAACCCGTCCGGCGCGAGGGTGATCCCGCCGGGCATCGTGCCCTGGAAGGAGCCGGTCATCGCACCCGAATTCACGGTCACGGTGACCGCCGATCCTGCGGCGATGGTGGTCTGGCTGTTGCGATACACGCTATAGACGTTCGTGCCGATGGTGATGGGCGCGAGATAGGTGAGCGCTTGGCTGAGACCGGCCGCCGAGAGCGTGACGTCCGCGTCGGTGACAGCGTGCCCGTCCACCGTCAGCAGGATCCTCGCGTCGCTCCCGCCGGAAGTCTCGTCGTAGATGAACACCTCGTAGGTATGGATGTAAAGCCCGCCGGGCAGGTGGGTCCCGGTGACCGTCGGCGTGGCGGTCGGGGTCCCGGTCGGGGTCGGGGAAAGCGTCTGGGTCGGCGAGAGGGTTGCAGTCGGTGAGAGGGTGATCGTGGGGGAAAGCGTCGGGGTGGCCGTGTCCGCCGGAGGCGCCGGAACCGGCGCGGTGGGCGCGGGGTCCGACTTGTCCTTGCAGGCGGTGAGAACGAAAATCAATGCCAGGGATGCCAAGCTGATCAGGGTCCTTTTCATAACGGGCTCCTCCTCGGATTCTTCCGGATGATGAAACCCATTCTATCCCCGCCCGGCGGGAATGTGTCGATAATCCTCGGACGAACCCTCCATATTCCCGCGGTCGTTCCGGTCGATTCACCGGTTCAACAGAGGAAGATACTGTCCATATCCCTCCTTTTTCATGTCCTCCAGGGGTATGAAACGGAGCGCGGCGGAATTGATGCAATATCGCAAACCATCCGGAGCCGGTCCGTCCGGAAAGACGTGCCCCAGGTGGGAATCCCCCTTCCCGCTCCGCACCTCGGTGCGCACGCCGAAAAGCGACCGGTCCTTCCTCTCGACCAATCGGGTCCCTTCCAGCGGCTTGGTGAAGGAAGGCCATCCGGTCCCGGAATCGAACTTGTCCCTCGACGAGAAGAGAGGTTCTCCCGTCACGATGTCAACGTAGATCCCCTCGCGGTGCTCGTCCCAGTACTCGTTCCGGAAGGGCGGCTCGGTGCCGCATTCCTGGGTCACCTGGTATTGGAGCGGGGAGAGCCTCTTCTTCATCTCCTCCTTGCCGGGCTTGGCGCGGAATTCCGCCCCGGGTGCCTGACCCCACGCTTTCCGCAGGAACGGTCCCCGACCGGATCCCTCCTTGTACCGCTTGTAATGCTCGGGATTCTTCCGGTAATAACCCTGGTGGTACTCCTCGGCCGTCCAGAAAAACCCCGCCTCCTTTACTTCCGTCATGATGGGCTTCTTGAACTTCCCCGAGCGGGCCAACTCGTTCTTCGATTTCTGGGCCGCCAGCCGCTGGGCCGGGTTCACGGCATACACGGCGGTCCTGTAGGCGTTGCCGCGATCCGCGAACTGCCCGCCGTCATCCGTGGGATCGATCTGTCTCCAGAAGACCTCCAGGAGTTCCCCGTAGGAGACCTTCTTCGGATCGTAGGTGACCTGCACCACCTCGACGAATCCCCGCTCGGCGGCATCCTCGTAGGTGGGACGCTCGCCTTTGCCGCCCATGTACCCGGCCAGCACTTCCTTCACGCCATCGATTTCCTCGAAGGGACCCGTCATGCACCAGAAGCAACCCCCGGCAAAAACGGCCTTTTCCATCGGAGAACCTCCTGGGGCGGCGAAAGTCCCGCTGGCCCAAGCCATGGCCAGGATGACGGACATCAGTGCTCTTTTCACGGTTCTCGCCTCCATCTCCAAGGGTGGGACGGTCGGCCCGGAAAAGCAAGAGGTCGGGCGCCTTCGGCGCGGTTTGAAAGGTGCGAAAGGTGCGCAGGGTGTGAAAAGTACGCCCCAAAGACCTCTCCAACTCCTCACTTTTGTTAGGTGGGAACCCTTTCGACGGATCGAGTACATGCCTACGAAAAACCCCCTCTCCCCTTCCCCTCTCCCGTAAACGGGCGAGGGAAATAAAGGTAGTCCTCCCTCTCCCGCAATGGATTCGGCAAGCTCACCACGGGGCGGGAGAGGGCGATCATTCGAGCGCGTTCTTCGCGACGTGCGTCGTTTGATGGCCTGCGGTGAGCGACCTGTGGTGTGCTTGTCGAAACCACCACAGGGAGTCGAACCGGTGAGGGGGCGTCTCGTGTTTCACCCTTGTCTGGAATACCCTGGATAGGTGGTATTTCACATTGCTTTTCGGACGGGAACCCTTTCGGCGGATCGGGGTCGTATGGGTGAAAGCAGACCCAAACCCGAAAAGGAGAGGAATCATGAAGAGACACCCGCTGACAATGGCCCTGATGCTGGCCCTGGCCGCTTCCGGCCTCCAGGCCGCCCAGAAGAATTTCGACGTGGGATACCGGCAGACCGTCCTGGAGGACGGCCGCCGGCTCCACGAATCCCGGCGGGTTCCCCATGGATTCCGGATGGAGATCGTCAGCGACCGGGAAGGCGTCAAGCGTGAGGACTGGCGGGGAGGAAAACCCTTCGTGACCGCCGTGAAAGGCGAACGATACGCCGTGCGCCTGAAAAATCCCCTGCCGGTCCGGGTGGCGGTCAACCTCACGGTGGACGGGCTCAATTCCATCGACGGGAAGCCCTGCGGCGTTTCCGAGGGGCACAAGTGGATCATCGAGCCCTACGGTACCGTCACCATACCCGGCTGGCAGGTGAGCGGGAACGACGCCCGGCGCTTCTTCTTCACGGACAAGCCCAAGTCGTACGCGAAGTGGCAGGGCGACCGGACCGGGTTGGACCTCTCGGCCAATTGCGGCGTGATCGGGGCGGCCTTCTTCTGGAGCCAGAAGGACCTGGACCGCTATTACGAGGAGCACCCGGTCTACCGCGACGCGAATCGTCCCCTTCCCTACTCGTCCCGCCGCTCCAAGGCCGCAGGCCTGGCGTCCGCGCCGTCCTGCGCGGAACGGGAATCTCTGGATGCCTGCGAAAAGGGGAAAAACGAGCAGGCCGGGACCGGCATGGGGGAGCGGGAGTCGCACCCGACGGTGCAGGTTCGGTTCCATTACGACCGGGGGATGTACAAGGTCGACCAGGCGCTGGTCGTCTACTACGACTTCGAGAGGAAACCCGAACCCAATCCGTTTCCGAACCTCAGCTTTGCGCCCGAGATGCCCTAGGCGATCCGCCGAAGACGGCTCGAAAGAGGAAGGGTGAATTCGAAACGGGAGATCACGAAAGGGGCCGGACCGGGAACGGTCCGGCCCTGCTTAGCGGAAGGATGAATCATTTATTTAAAACCCTGCTAGATAAGATATCAACATGATCGAAGCCGTTCGACTCGTGTCACTCGCTCAGGGCCAGCTCACCCTCAAGTTTTCTTCCGCTTTGATAAAGCCTTCAACCTTTGCATATCACCACTGACCAAGGCCATTTTCTTGGCTTGGGACCAATGCTTGAGTTGGCGTTCGCGTTTAAGTGCTGAAGATTGTGTGGGGTGTTTTTCTGAATATATAAGCCGGTCAGAACCAAATATCTTGGTGGTTCTAGTGCCTGGTTTAACACCGTGTTCTAATTCACGGCGAGAAAGATCGTTGGTTATGCCTGTATATAAACGGCCGTCGTTCATCCGAAGGATATAAACATGATACATATCGATAGCCCGTTCGACTCGCTTTGCTCGCTCAGGGCACTCGACTCGTCTTATGCCTCACCCGCCCGTGTCAGGCCTGGTGGCCTGCCACGAGCGAGCGGAGCGAGTCGGGTGGCTCCCCGGGTTGGACTCGAACCAACAACCCTCCGATTAACAGTCGGATGCTC
>CAZGWJ010000010.1:0-46264 GCA_964529445.1 uncultured bacterium | reverse complement strand
AAGCTATCAGACTCATGGAAGAGGCGGGGTTCAAGGACGTGAGGATGAAGTCGTTCATGTTCGGGATCGCGACGGCTCTTGTAGGTGAGAGACGTTAAGGATTTCGCCACGAAGACACGAAGGCTCGAAGAAAGCTCGATGGACCGCAAAGGGATTTGGATAACACCATGAAGAAAATCATCCTGGCGGTAACGGGTGCTTCGGGGACCATCTATGCCCGGCAGTTCCTACGGCACCTTCCCCATGACGACTGGGAGGTCCACGTCATCGTGTCCGATGCGGCCCGGTTGGTGGCCGCCCAGGAAGGCGGACTGAACCTGCCTCCTGCGGTCCATGAGTGGGACGTGAACGACCTGACCGCCCCCATGGCCAGCGGTTCCAACCACTTCGAAGCCATGATCGTGATGCCCTGCTCGGCGGCTACCATGGGCAAGCTGGCCCACGGCATCGCGGACAACCTCATCACCCGCGCCGGGGAAGTGCAGATGAAGGAGCGCCGCAAGCTCATCCTCGTACCCCGCGAGACCCCCCTCTCCCTCATCCAGGTGAAAAATATGGAACTCCTGACCCTGGCGGGGGCCGTGGTGCTCCCGGCCAACCCCTCGTTCTACGGCAACCCGAAGAGCGTTGAGGAAGTGGCGGACACGGTAGTGGCGAGGGTCTACGACCACGCCGGCATCGCCTCCGAGATTTCGAGCCGATGGAGGCAAGGCGAGACGGATCGCCACCAAGTCACCAAGACTCAAAGGGTTGAAGGGATACAGTAATTACCCAAAGCCATCTTGGTGCCTTCGTGCCTTGGTGGTGAAGGAAGTCGCCTTGTTCCGTAAGCTTCAAGCCTATTCCGAGTTGGTGGTTTTGCCCCACTCGGTTTTCGCCCTGCCCTTCGCCCTGGCCTCCCTGCTGGTGGCCACCGAGGGCCGGCCCTCCCTGCGCCTCCTCGCGCTCGTGGTGGCGGCCATGGTGCTGGCCCGCACGGCGGCCATGGCCTACAACCGGTTCCTCGACGCCCTCCTCGACGCCCGCAACCCACGCACCCAGGACCGGCCCATCCAGACGGGGAAGGTCCGTCGTTGGGAGGCCCTTGCGATCACGGTCCTCTGCGCGATCGCCTTCATCGGGGTCTGCTCCTTCATCAACCCCCTCGCCCATCGGCTCTCTCCGGTGGCGCTGTTCGTCCTCTTCTTCTACTCCCATACCAAGCGATTCACCTGGGCCTCCCACCTGTTCCTTGGACTCGCCCTCGGGATCGCGCCGGTGGGGGCCTGGGTCGCCGCGACGGGGGAACTGGCCGCCCTCCCGTTCTGGCTTCTGGGTGCCGTCGTCTGCTTCCTCGCGGGTTTTGACATCCTCTACGCCACCTGGGACGAGGAGTTCGACCGCAGGGAACACCTCCAATCCTGGGTGACCCGCTGGGGATTGAAGAACAGCCTGATGGCTTCCCGGATCTTCCACTTCCTTATGATCGGCTTTCTTGCCGGGTTCGGGGCCCACGCGGGCCTGAGCGGTCTTTACTTCATCGGCGTGGCCATCTTGGGGGCCATTCTCGCCGCCCAGCATCGGGGCCTCTACCGTTTGGAGCGTCTCGCGGCACCCGGAGCCTTTCGCGTGAGCGGGGGACTCTTCAAATGGAACGGATGGGTCGCGGTGCTCTACCTCCTCGTGGTGGGGGTCGCCCTGTGGACCTGAACGCCTATCTCGACAAGTCTCCCCTGCGGGACATCGCGCGCAAAGTGGCCAAGGGTACGCGCCTGAGCGAAGAGGACGCCTTGTCCCTCTATGGGACCCAGGATCTTCATGCCCTGGCCCTCCTGGCCGACCACGCCAAACGCCAGCGCCACGGCGACAAGGTCTTCTACAATCGCAATCGCCACATCGATTACTCCAACATATGCCGGACGGGTTGTTCGTTCTGCGTATATGCCCGCAAGGAAGGCCAGGAAGGCGCTTTCGACCTGAGCCACGAGGAGATCGTGGGGAAGGCCCGCGAGGCCCGCGCCCAGGGCGCCACGGAGGTCCACATCGTCGGGGGACTCCATCCCACCCACCCCTTGGAATGGTACGAGGGGATGTTGAAGGCCCTGAAGAGCGAGTTGCCCGACTTGCACCTGAAGTGCTTCACGGCGGTCGAGATCCATCATTTCTCCAAGCTCTCCGGTCTTCCCCACGAAAAGGTCCTCGCGCGCTTGAAGGACGCGGGACTCGGGTCCCTCCCCGGGGGAGGCGCGGAGATCTTCGACCCGGGCGTACGCGGGCGTCTTTGCGCCGGGAAGGCCACGGCCGAGGAATGGGGCGCCGTCCACCGGGCGGCCCACCGGATGGGTCTGTCGACCAACGCCACCATGCTGTATGGGCACGTCGAGTCCTACGCGGACCGGGTGGACCACATGAGGCGCCTCCGGGAGTGGCAGGACGAGACGAAGGGATTCCAGGCCTTCGTACCCCTGGCCTATCACCAGGACCGCGAGGACATGCCCCCGCGCAGCATCCGGGGCGGCATGGAACATCTCAAGAACTACGCGGTGTCCCGCCTCTACCTCGACAATTTCCCTCACCTCAAGGCCTATTGGGTGATGCTGGGGGTTTCGCTGGCCCAGGTGGCCCTTTCCTGGGGCGTGGACGACATCGACGGGACCGTGATGGGGGAGAGCATCTACCGGCTCACCGGGGTCGGCACTCCGGGGTCCCTCTCCGCCGCCGAGCTGGAGGGGCTGATCATCGAGGCGGGCCGGGACCCGGTCGAACGGGACCCCTGGTACCGCGAGCGCAAGGGGGCCCGGGCATGAGGATCGGCTGCACGCCTTTCCTGAACGCGCGGCCCCTGGTCTGGGGTCTGGAGAGGGAGCACGAGGTATTCCCCCTGCCGCCCAGCCAGATGGCCAAGGCCCTTCTCGCAGGGAAGTTGGACGTGGCCCTCGTCCCGGTGGTGGAGATGTTCCGGGACCGACGCCTTCGGATGCTGGACGCTCCGGCCATCTGCTGTAAGGGGGCGGTTCGATCGGTCCGGCTCCTCGTGCGCGGCGGCATCGGCGACCGGGTCCTTCTTCGGGCCGATTCGAGGTCCGGGACCTCCGTGCTCCTGGCCCAACTTCTGTTGAAACGCCTTTTCGGCGTGAGAAGGGTTCAAACGGTCTGCGTGGACACCGACCGGTTCTCCCCCCGTTCCCTGAAGCCCGGAGAGGCGCTTCTTCAGATCGGGGATGTGGCCCTGAAAGCGGTTGCCCGGGGGTGCGCCGTGCACGACTTGGGAACCCTCTGGAAGGTCATGACCGGCCTGCCCTTCGTGTTCGCGCCCTGGATGGTCCGTCGCGGCCGGAATCCCCGGGGCGCGTCAGCCATGCTCAAGAAAGCCGTTCGAGACGGCATGAAGGACCCGAAACGGGTGGCGAAAACCTATGCCCCTGTCGGGTGCGATGTCGCCACCTGCACGAGTTATCTGAAGGAGAACCTTTCGTTCCATGTGGGCTCGGCGGAGCGCAAGGCCATCCGGCTCTTCGAGAAACTCCTGCGGCAGGAGGGCCTGCTATGAAGGCGCTCGAAGCATCGTTCTTGCGCGAGAAGGTCCTGAACGGCCATTCCGTCAACCGTGAGGAGGCGTCGACCCTTTACCACCGGTCTTCGCTGACCGAGTTGGGCATCCTGGCCGACGAACTCAAGACGCGCTCGAAGGGCGACCGGGTGGTCACCTACCTCATCGACCGGAACATCAATTACACCAACATCTGCATCACGCGTTGCAAGTTCTGCGCATTCCACCGGCCCCCCGGTCACGAGGAAGCCTACGTGGAGGAGATTTCCGCCATCGTCGGGAAGGTGACCGAGGCCGTGGAAAAGGGCGCTACCCAGGTCCTCCTGCAGGGCGGGCACCATCCGGACCTGTCCCTCGATTGGTACCTCTCCATGCTTTCCTCCGTGAAGCGGGCCCACCCGGCGATCACCCTCCACGCGTTCTCGCCGCCCGAGGTCGTCCATCTGTCGGACCTGTTCTCCATGGAGCCGCCGGAGCTCCTCTCCCGATTCCGGGAAGCGGGCATGGACTCCATGCCCGGAGGCGGCGCCGAGATCCTCGTGGACAAGGTGAGGAACAAGGTGGCTCCCGCCAAGGCCAGCAGCGAGGAGTGGCTCTACATCATGCAGACGGCCCACGAATTGGGCATGAGGACGACCGCCACCATGATGTTCGGCCACGTGGAGAGCGTCGAGGATCGCATCGAGCACGTCTTTCGCGTCCGTGAATTGCAGGAGGAGACCGGGGGCTTTTTGGGTTTCATCCCCTGGCTGTACCAGCCGGGCAACGAGACGCTGGGGGCCCGCCCCGCGCGGGGACAGGAATACCTGAAAACGCTGGCGCTCTGCCGTATCATATTGGACCGGGTCCTGCCGAACCTGCAGGCCTCCTGGCTGACCCCCGGGAAGGAAGTGGGTCAGTTGGGGTTGAAGTTCGGGGCCAACGACTTCGGGAGCGTCATGCTGGAGGAGAACGTGGTGGCCGCCACGGGTCGCCATCATGACATGACCCTGGACGAGATGAAGGGGCTGATCCGCGAGGCGGGATACGAACCCCGCCAGCGCGATACGTTCTACAACTTAGTGGATTAAAGCGAAGGAGAACGGCGTAATACAAAGCCAACGCGAAGTCGCGAAGAACGACTTGAAGATTTCTCTGGATGCAGTTGGGAACCAAACAGATTGACTCTTGTCGAGAAAGACTTCGTCTTTCTTCGCGGCTTCGCGATGGCTGTGAATTTTCCTTGGTCGTGTCGTGGTTGAGATCACAGAATGCGAGGATTCCATGCCGGGATACAACGAAGAACACGCCAAGTCGGGACTCAAGACCCGTTTGCCCCTTCTCGAGACCTTTCCGAACCAGTTCCCGAAATACACCATCCGCATCGAGATCCCGGAATACACGGCCATCTGCCCCAAGACGGGGCTTCCCGACTTCGGCACCATCGTCCTCGAATACGAACCCGTGAGGCACGTGTTGGAGTTGAAATCCCTCAAGGAGTACGTCCTGGCCTACCGCAACGTGGGCATCTTCTACGAGAACGCCGTGAATCGGATGCTCCGCGACTTTGTGGCGGCCGCCAAACCGAGATGGTGCCGGGTGACCGGGAGTTTCGCGACCCGCGGCGGGATGCATTCCACCGTCACCTCCGTCCACGGCAAGCCGCCCCGCTGAACATCCCAAAACCTCGCCTCGCTGCTCTTTCCGGGTTATAATCCTCCCACCCTTGTGAACGGAGGATCGTCCCGTGCCCGTCAAGACCGAATGGGTGACCAACGATTTCGGCCATTGCTATAAGGTGAAACGCCTCTACAAGGGCCGCACGCCCTTCCAGTCCATGGAGATCGTCGAAAGCGGCACCTTCGGCACCCTTCTCTTCCTCGACGGCAAGGTCCAGATCTCCGACGGCGACGAGAACCGCTACCACCAGTACCTCGTTTCGGCCCCCCTCCTGGCCCACAGGGCCCCGAAGTCCCTCCTCGTCATCGGCGGGGGCGACTGCTTCTCCATCGAGGAGGCGGTCAAGTTCAAGGGCTTGAAGCGCATCCTCATGGCCGAGATCGACAAGGGCGTGGTGGATTTCTGCCGGAAGAACTATCCCGCCATCCGCCGTTGCCTCAAGGATCGCCGGGTCGAGATCGTCTATGCCGACGCCCGCAAGTGGGTGGAGGGGAGCCCCGAGACCTTCGACGTCATCGTGGTGGACCTCACCGAACCCCACGGTCCCTCGAAGATGCTCTATACCCGCGAATTCTACCGTCTTCTGAAAAGGCGCCTGAACCCCGGAGGGCTGGTCTCCATCCACACGGACAACTACTTCCTCTTCCCGGAATCCTTCGCCACCATCCACAAGACCCTGAAGAGCGTGTTCCCCCACATCGCCACGGCCCGGGTGGACATGCCTTGCTTCGGGATGGGGTGGACGTACCGCCTCGCTTCCCCCAAGCCCATCCGGGTGAAACGCATGGAGAAGGGCGCGAAGCGCCTGGGCTTGAAACACTTCACCCCCTCGCTGTATGAAGGGAAGCCGACGGGGGAGGAACTCGAGGTGCTGAGGAGGCATGGTCGGGTCTCGACGGACCGTCGGCCGTTCGACAAGTTCGCGAAGATGAAGCGTTATGTCACAAGATAGATTCACAGCCAACGCGAAGTCGCGAAGCCGCGAAGAACGGCAATCCCGGTAGAAGGTAAAACCGTAACCACAATGTCCGAAACGAATAACTGGATCTTGGAGGCGAAGAGGGTGGCGCGGGGCATCCGCAAGCGGGTGCTCCAGCACACGCTTCGCCACAACGGGGGCTATCTTTCCCAGGCCTGCTCCTCGGCCGAACTCTTCGCCACCCTCTATCTCAACGTCATGCACCTGGGGCCCGTCCCCCGCCCTCTCGTTCCCAAGCCCTTCCCGGGCGTTCCCGGCCCGGGGAACCTCTCCTACTTCACCGGGGCCGAGTTCAACGGCCTCCCCGCTCCCGATACCGACCGTTTCGTCCTCTCGCCCGCCCAGTACGCCCTCGTCCTCTACGCCGCCCTCATCGAGACCGGCCGCATGGCCCCCGAGGGTCTGGAGGAGTTCAACCGGGACGGTTCCTCCGTCGAGATGATCGGGGCCGAACACAGCCCCGGCATGGAGGTCACCACCGGGTCGCTGGGACAGGGCCTGTCCCAGGCGGCGGGGATGGCCTGGGCCCGCAAGCGCAGGGGGGAGACCGGACGCATCTGGGTCTTCATGTCGGACGGCGAGTTCCAGATCGGGCAGACCTGGGAGTGCATCGAGTCCCTCTCGCACCACAAGCTCGACAACCTGGGCATCTATGTGGACGTGAACAAGCAGCAATGCGACGGCACCGTGAAGTCCGTGATGACCCTCGACCCCCTGGACGAGCGCTTGCGTTCCTTCGGGGCCTCCGTGCATGTGGTGAACGGCCACGACCCGGTCGCCCTGGCTTCCCCGGCGAAGGTCCCCACGGGGGGCAAGCCCCTGGTGGTCCTGGCCGATACCTGTCCCTATGAGGGACTGCCGTTCCTGTCCTCCTGCGCGCCCAAATTCCATTACGTGAGGTTCAAGAAACCCGAGGATCGCGTCCCTTTCGAGAAGGCCCTCAAGGGATTCGACTGATAACGGCGGATTCACCACCAGCGTCCTTCGGACGCCACCAGGGCCTTCGGCCCCACGAGACGACGATGATTTTGATGGAAGATAGATCCAAAATGGTGGTGCCCAAAGGGCACTGGTGGTCCCCCGAAGGGGGACTGGTGGTTGAACAGTCGTGAGGTGATTTGATGGAAATGGTGTCGAGGGTGCATGCCAAGAACCTGGTCGAATGGGCCAAGGACCGTCCCGAGGTCCTGGTGCTTTCGGCCGACCTGACCTCCTCCACCGAGTGCGACCTCTTCCGGGACGCCTATCCCGATCGCTTCATCTCCCTTGGCATCGCGGAGCAGAACATGCTGTCCTTTGCGGGGGGGCTGGCCCGCGAGGGGTTCATCCCGATGGTCCACACCTTCGCCGTCTTCATCTATCGTCGCGCCTACGACCAGGTGGCCATGAGCGTGGCCTACCCCAACGCCAACGTGAAGATGTTCGGGTTCCTGCCCGGCATCACCACGCCGGGCGGGGCCACCCACCAGGCCATCGAGGATGTGGCCCTCATGAGGGCCCTGCCCAACATGACGGTCGTGGAGGCGGGGGACGCCACCGAGATGAAGACCCTCCTGCCCGTGATCGCCCTCCATCCCGGCCCGGTCTACGTCCGCTCCCTCAGGGGCGAGTTGCCCCGCCTTTTCCCGGAATCGGAACCCTTCCGTCTCGATGTTCCGCGCATCCTTTCCAAGGGCACGGACGTGACGCTCTTCTCGAGCGGCATCTGCACGGAGGAGGCCCTGAGGGCCACGGCGCTCCTCAAGTCCAAGGGTGTTTCCATCCAGCACCTGCACATCTCCACCCACAAGCCCTTTCGGCACCCCTCCATCCTGGAAGCCTTCCGGGCGGCCCATCACGGCGTCCTGACCCTCGAGAACCATGTCATCACGGGGGGGCTGGGATCGGCCGTGGCGGAATGCATGGCCGAGGAGGGGATCGGGAAGAAGTTGGTGCGCATCGGCCTTCCCGACACCTTCTCCCACGGTGCCAGCAAGCCCTATCTGATGAAGGAACACGGCATCGACGCCATGGCCCTCGTGCGGAAGGTCGAGGCCATGGTCGGGAAGCAATTCGGCATCGTGGAGAAAGACCTTTCCGAGGTCAGGTTGGAGGCCGTTCATAGCGCATCAAAAGAAGAAGCGCTCTGAACGGCAAATAGAAAATAGAAAAGCGAAAATCGAAAAGAGCAGCGAAGGAACAGACCTGTGAACGGCAAATAGGAAATGGAAAATCGGACGCTGGAATTTTCTATTTCCTATTTTGTATTTTCTATTTCGCCTTTCCGGCGCGAGGTTTGACATGTCGAACGAGCGTTTTCTGGCGTATTACCGGCTTTCCGGTGGCAAGAACGAGGCCTTTCGGAAAGCGAAAGACATCTGTCTCGAGCAGACGGTCGAGTTCCCCCTGGAACTCGTCCCCGCCGGCTTCATCCGCGACCAGGTCCTGGGGCGCATCGAGTCTTTCCGTCCGGCGGGAAAGGGGGCCTATGAGGCGCGGATCTCCTTCGCCTGCGCCACGACCGGCGGGGAACTTTCCCAGCTCCTGAACGTCCTCTTCGGGAACATCTCCATCAAACCGGGCATCCGCCTCGAGCGCTTCGAACTGCCGTCTTCCCTCCTGCGGAAATTCGACGGGCCCCTCCATGGCGTGGCGGGCTTGAGGAGACTCCTCAAGGCCCCGCGGCGCCCCCTCCTCTGCACGGCCATCAAACCCATGGGATTGTCCGCCGCGAAACTGGCCGAGCTCACCTTCCTCTTCGGGATGGGCGGCATCGACATCGTGAAGGACGACCACGGCCTCGCGAACCAGCCCTTCGCACGCTTCATGGAGCGCGTAAGACTTTGCACCCGTGCGGCCCGGACGGCTTCCCGGCGGACCGGCCGTCCTTGTCTCTATGCGCCCAACATCTCCGGTCCTCACCGGGAGGTCGTTCGAAGGGCGCTGGCGGCCTGGCGCGAGGGCGCGGGCGCGCTTCTGGTGGCGCCGGGATTGACCGGCTTCGAGATCATCCATTACCTCTCCTGCGCCACGAGGCTTCCGATCCTCGCCCATCCGGCCTTCCTGGGCACCTACGTGCTCTCCCCGGAAAGCGGCATTTCCCACCTCGCGCTGTTCGGGCAGATCCTCCGTCTCGCGGGCGCGGACGCCTCCATCTTCCCGAACTTCGGCGGACGATTCTCCTTCTCGAGGGGGGAGTGCCGGGCCATTGCCGCGGGATGCCGCCTCCGGATGGGCGCGGTAAAACCCATCCTCCCGGCGCCGGGCGGCGGCATGGGACTCGCCCGCGTTCCCGAGATGCTCCGGTTCTATGGGCGCGACGTCCTCTTCCTGATCGGGGGGGGCCTTTTCAAGGACGGGCCCGACATCACCGCCAACGCCCGAAGGTTCCGCGCGATGGTCGGTGGCTGACCATGTCCTCCTCACGCCTCGTCCTCTTCGCCCGATACATCCTCACCTTCGAGCGTCCGCGTCCGATTGAGCATGGTTTCGTACTGATCGAAGGTTCCCGGATCCTGCAGGTGGGCGAGCGGCGGCATTACCATGGGCCCCGAGAGATCCGGATGCTGGATCTGGGCAATATCGTGCTCCTGCCGGGACTCATCAACGCGCATTGCCATCTCGATTATTCAGGCCTCAAAGGGAGGGTTTCACCCCGGGGAGGTTTCGCCCCGTGGGTCCTCGCCATGGGGGCATGGTCCCGTTCTCTCACGACCGCCGATTACATGCGCGCCATCCTGGAAGGCGCCCGGGAATCCCTGGCCTGGGGTACCACGACCGTATGCGATGTTTCCACCAGCTATGAGAGCTTGGGCCTACTGGCCACGACTGGATTGCGCGCCCGCGTCTATTTTGAACTGCTCGACCTTGTGCACCGATCACCGGCCGATTACTGGAAACAGGTGCAGGAGAGGATCAATCTGGTCTTCAGGACCCACCCCCCGGCCGAGCGCATCCGCTGGGGCTTGGCGCCCCATTCACCCTATTCCGTTTCGAGGGAACTCCTGGATCGCCTGGCCCGACACATGGACAAGCACGTCAGCGTACCCGTCACCATGCATTTGGCCGAGAGCCGCGACGAGGCTCGGGCGTTTCGAGCGGGAAAGGGTCCGTTGATGGAACGGCTCCGGGGGTTGAGGCCGTCCTTCGACCTTCCTCATCCGACTACCCCGGTGCAGTACCTCAATCAGGTCGGCTGGTTGCCCAAACTCGACCTGGCGGTCCATTGCAACACTGTGACCGACAAGGACGCGCGTCTGCTCGCGAAGAACAGGGTAGCCGTGGTGCATTGTCCGGGCAGTCATGCCTTTTTCAAGCATCCTCCGTTCCCGTATGCGCGTCTTCGACGCGCCGGGGTGACCGTTTGCTTAGGGACGGATAGTCTGGCCAGCAACCGGTCCCTCTCGATGTTCCGGGAGATGCAGGTCTTTCATCGCGCCCATCCGAATGTACCTGCCCGTGAGATTCTGGAAATGGCCACCGTGAAGGCGGCTCAAGCCATCGGAGACGGGAAACGGCTGGGGGCTGTCAGCCCCGGTTTTCTCGCCGATCTGATCGGTGTGGAGGGGACCGCGAAGGCCCCGCGATCCTTCGAGGTCCTCTATGAGCATGTCTTGAGGAACCGTAAACCCGTATCCTTCACGATGATTCAAGGTGAACCCCAGCTTCGCTTGAGCAGGTCGAAAAACCCTTGTTTTTAGGTGCCTGAAAGGGCGCCTCGTTGTTGACAGGGCATCAAAAACCCTTATAATGCACGGTCTTGTTCGGCAGGTGGCCTCGTAAAACCCGTATTTTCCGACCGCCCCCTTACGACGAAAGAACGAAAAAGGGATTGTCGTCACCATGAAAAAGTCGTTCATGCTCCATCCGCAGGCGGTCCAGAGGAACTGGTGGATCGTCGATGCCAAGGACCAGGTTCTCGGGCGTCTATGCACCCAGGTGGCCGTCCTCCTCAAGGGGAAAAATAAGCCCACCTATACGCCCCATGTCGAGAACGGGGACCATGTCGTCATCATCAACGCCGACAAGGTCGTTCTGACGGGTGCCAAGTGGGAGACCAAGAAGCATTTCCGCACCTCGGGGAGACCGGGTGGTCTTTCCATCACTCCGGTGAAGAAACTGAAGACCGAGCGTCCTGCCCGGATCCTGGAACATGCCATCCGCGGCATGCTTCCCAAGACGCACCTGGGACGGAAGATGTTCAACCACGTCCTGATCTATGCGGGTGAATCCCATCCCCATTCTGCCCAGCATCCCCAACCCATGAAACTCAAGGGAGCGTGATCCAGTGGCCACCGAACAATTCTCCGCTACGGGACGTCGAAAGACTTCGATCGCCCGGGTTGTCCTGAAGCCCGGCAAGGGGCTCTTTCTGGTGAACGGCCAGCCGCTCGAGAAATTCTTTCCTGGCATCAAGCAGGCGTATGCCCGCCAGCCACTCGAAACCGTTTCGGCGCTCGGCAAGTACGACGTGTACGCCAACATCACCGGCGGCGGGATCACCGGACAATCCGAGGCCCTGCGGCACGGAATCGCCCGAGCCCTGCTCAAGGTGGATCCTGAGATGCGCAAACCGCTCAAGATCGCCGGCTTTTTGACCCGCGACCCTCGCATGGTCGAACGCAAGAAGTATGGGCGCAAGAAGGCGCGCCGCCGCTTCCAGTTCTCGAAACGCTGATACGTACCTGGCAAGTCCTGTTGGCCCCGGCCCCCGCGAGGGGGCGCGGGGCTTTTTTTTGCCCGCCGGATTATCACGGATCGTTTCCGGCCGCTGGACGGCACCTTCCGCTTGCCGGGGTGGGCGCGGCGGGTGTTACAATGATCCAGATGGAAGACCGGAGGAGGGTGGAATCATGGCGCGGAATCGAGCGAGAAAATCCGTCAAGCGGCATCTCGCCGCCGTCAGTCCCTATACCGTGGATAGTTTCACGGAACAGGACACATGGCGCATGTTCCGCATCATGTCCGAGTTCGTGGACGGGTTCGAGAACCTGGCCGACATCCGTCCTGCCGTGACGATCTTCGGTTCGGCTCGGGCCAAGGAGGATGCCGCCGATTACGAGGCGGCCCGTCGCATCGCACGCGGTTTGGCCCGCAAGGGGTTTTCCATTCTCACGGGAGGCGGCCCTGGCGCCATGGAGGCCGCCAACCGGGGCGCGCTCGAGGCGAAAGGCCGTTCCATCGGCTGCAACATCGAGCTCCCGTTCGAGCAGAAGGCCAACGATTACATCAACCGGTTGGTGAGCTTCCGCTATTTCTTCGTGCGCAAGGTGATGTTCGTCAAGTACGCTTCCGCCGTCGTGATCATGCCGGGAGGGTTCGGAACCCTGGATGAGCTTTTCGAGTGCCTGACGCTGGTGCAGACCCACAAGATCCGCCCCTTCCCGGTGATCCTCTATAACCGCGCCTATTGGCAGGGTCTGCTGGATTGGTTGAAGAACAGCGCCTTCCGGGAGAACCGATACATCGATGAGAAGGACCTCGACATCTTCTATGTCCTCGACGATCCGGAGGAGGTCGTGAATACCGTCCTGCGATCCTACAAGAAAGCCTGAAATCCCCGTGAAGCCTCTTCCGGTCCTTTCCCTCGCCCTCCTCCTGCTGGGTCCCACAGCCGGTCCCGTCCTTCCCGCCGCGGTTTTCCAGCACCTGGATCTTTCCTGGGCCGCCAATAGGGGGCTTCGCGATGAGGTCGAGGCGGATGGAAAGGGTGGTTGGACCGATCAAGGGCCTGACATCGACTTGCGCGACCTTCCAACCGGACGCCGGGATTTCGGTGGCATTCCCTTCAAGATCATCGATCCTGGGAAAAACCAGGGACGGTCCGTCATCGTCCTGGCCGGCCGGGACCGTCCGTCCTTCCCGAAGGAGGCGCTGATCGACGCGGAGGGGCGTCGTGGCGCGGTGTTGTACTTCCTGCATACTTGCGCCTGGGGCGGCACTTCGAAGAAGACGACCGTGGCCGAGTACGAGATCCTTTACCAGGACGGAGAGAAGGCCCTTGTTCCCCTGCGGGTTGGCATCGAGTTCACGAATTGGTGGGATATCCGCCGGGGCGATGCCTGCGAAGTGGCCTGGTCGCACGAGCGGCGCGGCATCCGACGGGGCATCAACGTGTTCGCCTGGAAGAACCCCCGCCCGGATGTGCCCATCCAATCCCTGGTTTTTCGGTCCCGAGGGCGCATGCCGGTACCCATCCTCCTAGCGGTCACCTTGACTGACGAGGAGATCCCCCTGGAAGGCGCACCCGAACCGCTGGTGACGATGATGCCCGGTGATTGGCCCGTCTTTGGGGGGGATGATCCGGATCCAACCGGCACCGCGATTGACATGGGTGCGGTCCTGCGGGACCTGAAACCGTCGGAGGAACGCTGGTGGGGTGTGAGCCTGCCCCGAGCGGCACTTCAGGAAGACGACAAGCACCTTTCGGCGTTGTTGAGACGGGCCGCGGCTTACGGCTGCAACCTCCTGAGGATTCCTGTCGAGGGGCCGGGACCTTCGGAGAAGGAGCTGGAGTCGCTCCGGCGGTTGGTGGACCCGTGTCGTGCCCTGGCGGTGAGGATCTTCCTGGATCCGGGGGAATCCTCGCAGGCCTCGGACCGCTCTCTCTCCGGGGTTCATTGGCCGGACCCGTCGGCCCCGGAGGGAGATTTTCTCCTGGAATCCGGGAAGTTCACGGTCGGGACCGTGGACGATCGTGCCATCCGGGAGTCGGGCGCTTTCGTGGCGGAACCTCTCCCCGTCCTGATGGACCCGTCGGCATCCTTCCTGAGCCGGTTAGCGACCCGTCGGCGGTTGGGGGCTCCCTTCCTGGCCCTTTACAGCGGCGCTTTCCCCAATGCCTACGGTGCGGAGCGTCCTCTCCTGGCGGCGGCTTTCGGGATCTTCCAGGGCTGGAATGCCTGCGTGGCTCTCGAGACGATAGGCCCTGAATGGGGCACGCAGGTCCCCGACGACCTCGGCACCCAACCCGCCTGGATGATCCCGTTCCCGGTCGCAGCCCTGGCTTTCCGACGCGGGGACCTGAAGGAGACGAGCCAGGTCCTTGCGCTCCCGAAGGGTGCAATCGGCGGATTGCCGGTGCTTGCCCGGCGATCAGGGTGGAGGCCGGGAAAGGGCGATGGGGCCCCGAGGAAGGATGCCGCACCATCCATCCAGGAGAGGACGCAGAAGGTAACGTCGGATTCTGGCCAGATCGTATGGCAGGGAAACATTGGCGTCGCACAGGTGAATGCGCCCCGTTTCCAGGTGGTCATGGGCTTCGTGGCGCACCGTCGTTTCAAGAACGCGGTCTGGGATGTCGAAAGCCCCAACGAGTTTGTCGCCCTTTCCGCGATCTCCCTGACGAAGGAAGGCATCCAGCGGTCCAAACGCGTCCTCCTTTCAGCGAGCGCCCGTGCCATCAATAGTGGCATGGCGTTCAGTCCGGACCGGAAGAGATGTCTTTCGCTCGGCCATACGCCCGTCCACCTGGAACCGGTCCGGGCTACGGTGGTGCTTCATCGGATGCGCCCGGAACCCGGATTGAAGGTCCAGGCCCTGGACACCTCGGGACGCCCTTTGAAAAAGCAACCCAGGATCCGCTGGCTGAACAATGATGTGTATCTGACTTGGGTCCCCGAGGCGGCCTATCTGTTGGTCGCCGTTCCTTGAATCCGGGGAAATTTCCACGATATCCTTTTCTTTCTTGGTATTCTGGCGAAGAGGGAACCGGATATCGTTTCGAATTTGGTTGACGGGTTAAGCGGGCTGTTTTATCGTTTTACCTGGAATTAAAACCGGATTTCCGAGGCCTTTTTCTTGCAGAAAGATAAAAGACAACATAAGCGGTCCTCTTTCAAGGAATCGGTCAACACCCATCTGGTGAATGAATCAATTTCCGGAAACGTCTTCGAAGTCCAGGGCACCCCGATCAAGGTGCGTTCCAGGAACATCAGCGAGGGAGGCATCTGTCTTGAGCTCGGGGATGCGGCCAAGCCCCAGATGATCCTGAAGCTCAGTTTCCTGGTCGGACAGAAGAAGGAAGTTGACGTTTATGCCAAGGTCGTTTGGGCCGAAAAGCAGCTATCGGGTCTCCAATTCATCGTTCTGGACGATACCGTCCGCAAGGCCATTCGCCAGATGATCGAGACCGCATCGTAATCCGAGGCAACCTTCCAATTCTTGCCAAGTCATCTCCTGCGCCTTCCATAATTCCCGGAACACCCTGCCGTTCAAAATGGACGGCTGAAATCCCCGTGATGGCATGACGCCCTTGATCGGGTCATCGATATTTGCGGTTCCAGCGGGAAAATCCGCCTTATAGCGGGTACAATACGCCGCTCATGAAGAACGACCTGAAGGAACTGAACGAGGAGCCAAGGGACGCGGTGCTCACCCCTTTTGAATTCTGGAAGAAGTGTGGGCGATCGTCGCCCTCCGGCTTGTGGCCGAAGGGCGGCTCGTTACGGGTGTCGCCATGAGGGCGCCGTCCTATTTGAAAGAGCTGAACGAGGAGCAAAGGGACGCGGTGCTCCACGAAAAGGGGCCGGCCCTCATCCTCGCGGGCGCAGGGTCCGGCAAGACGCGCGTCGTGACCTATCGGATCATCCGGCTTCTCAACGAGTGCGGCGTGGATCCGTTCCGGGTCCTCGCAGTCACTTTCACCAACAAGGCCGCCGGCGAGATGCGGGACCGCGTTTCCCGCCTAGCGGGTGGCCGGGCCCAATCGCTTTTCATTGGCACCTTCCACTCCTTCTGCCTGCGCATCCTCAAGCTCCACGCCGAAAAGTTGGCGTACAAGCCCGGTTTCACCCTCTTCGACGACGCGGACCAGGAAGCCCTCATCAAGGAATGCATCTGGGACCTCAAGTGGGACGAAAAGCAGGTTCACCCGCGGGCCGTGCACGCCTTCATCAGCGCCGCCAAGAACGAGCTCAAGACCCCGGAACAGTATGCCGAGGCCGCCTCGGGGTTCTTCATGGAGCGCGTGGCCCGTGTCTACCCGCTCTACCAACGGAAACTGCTCCAGAACAATGCCATGGATTTCGACGATCTTCTCTTCAACGCCGTGCGGCTTTTCGAGGAGGACAAGAAGGTTCTCGTGTCCTACCAAGCACGGTTCGAATACGTGCTGGTGGATGAATATCAGGACATCAATACGGCCCAATACCGGCTTGTGCGACATTTAGCGGCACCCGAGGACAACCTCTGCGTGGTGGGGGACCCCGACCAGTCCATCTATTCCTGGAGAGGGGCCGACATCCGCAATATCCTGCAGTTCGAGCACGACTTCGTGGGTGCCCGGATCTACAAGCTCCAGCAGAACTACCGTTCCACCCGATCCGTCATCCAGGCGGCCCAGGCCGTCATCCGAAACAACAAGGAGCGCCGCGAGAAGGACCTTTTCGCCGTGCGCGAGGAGGGCGAGCCCGTCACGTACTACCAGGCGCAGGACGACAAGGACGAGGCCGAATACGTGGTTCGCACCCTGACGCACACCTTGTCCCGCCTGGACAAGCCCTACAAGGCCGGCGTGGTGCTGTACCGCACCAACGCGCAATCCCGCGTGCTGGAAGATGCCTTCCGGCGCCACCGCATTCCCTATGTCATCATCGGGGGGCTTAAGTTCTACGAGCGCAAGGAGGTCAAGGACCTCCTGGCCTACCTGAAGGTCCTGTCGAACCCCCGCGATTCGGTGAGCCTGCGCCGCATCATCAACGTGCCCATACGGGGCATCGGGAGCGGGACGGTCGAGAAGCTGGAGGAGAAGGCCAAGAAGGAGGAATGGACGCTTCTGGAAGCGGCCCGGAAGGCCGCGGAGTCGGGATCCCTGCCTGCCAAGACCGGCCAGGCCGTGGCGGCCTTCGTGAAGCTGATCGATGGGCTCCTGGCGGTCCGGGACACGATGAGACCCTCCGAGTTCTTGAAGGAGGTCCTGTCCCGGAGCGGCTACCTCTCCGACCTGGAGTCCGAGCAGACGATCGAGGCCCGTTCAAGGGTCGAGAACCTGAAGGAACTGGTGAGTTCCATCACGGATTACGAGAAGACCTCTCCGGAGCCCACGGTGGGCGGGTTCCTGGACCAGGTCACCCTCGCGGCCGACGTGGATGACCTGGAGGACAAGTCGAACCGCGTGACCCTCATGACGCTCCACAACGCCAAGGGCCTGGAATTCCCGGTGGTCTTCATCACGGGCATGGAGGAAGGGCTCTTTCCCCACAACAACTCCATGCAGGAGGACAACGAGGTGCAGGAGGAGCGTCGGCTCTGCTATGTGGGCATGACGCGGGCCATGGACCGCCTGTTCCTCACCGGGGCGGCCAGCCGCACTGTTTACGGTTCGGTGCAGTGGCGAACGCCCTCCCGGTTCCTGATGGAGATCCCGAAGGAACTGCTGAACGCAACCGGGATGGCGGCCCGGGTGGTGGCCACGGAGGGTGGCTTGAGGGACCTCGCCGCCGACAAGCCCGTTTTCGACGAGTTGAGGGACCCCGAGTGGGACGAGGACGGGAGCGAAAAACCGCCCTACCAGTTGGGGGATACGGTCATGCACGCCAAGTTCGGGCGGGGCATGGTCATCGCCCTGTCGGGCAAGGGGGAGGACCTCAAGGTGACGGTGTCCTTTCCGAACGTCGGGAAGAAACAGTTGATGGCCAAGATGGCGAAACTCGAGAAGGTCTGAACGAATAAAACGAACACGTGGACCGCAGAGACACAGAGACGCAGAGAAAGACCAGTTTTCATTTTTGATTTTCTATATTCGATTTGCCCTTGTTGGTTGTCATCTTCCTGCTTCTACCTGCTATCTTCCACCTGCTGTTATCACCCGGTAGACCCGGCACCCCATCCCGTTCACAACCTCCTGGGCTTTCACGTCCAGGTCGTACTTTGTCTTCATGTATTCCCGGTACAGTTCCCAGGGCAGGGCCTCGGAAGGGGCGAGGGCGAGATCGGCACGGTCCACCAGGTCCCGTATGGGATCCGCCAGGGAATAGCGCGTCCTCCACGCCTCCGCGTGGGGACTCGATTGGAGCCAACCCACCGGGTACAGGTTCAAACCGTCCAAGGTCCTGTAATCGTCAAAAGCTCTCAACCAATCCACGTGGATACCATTGCCCCAGAAATAAACAAGCAGACCCTTTTCCTTCGATAACTCGGCGGTACAGCGACGGAACCCCGTTTCCCGGTCCCGGAAGACGTGGTCCATGACGCTCGACTGCCAGAGGGAAGAGGCGAAGAGGACTGTAATGACGAAAAGCGCCAGGGCTCTCCATCCCCTCAAGGCGCGCATGGATTCGGGCGATTCAGGGGCGGAGAGGGCGGTCGCGATGACGGCCAAGATCGTGAACGCCAGCACAGGAGCGGACACCCGGTAAGGCGCCCACAGGATCACAAGGAGCGACATGAGCAGTGCTCCGGACCAGGCCGGATGGAGCAGGGCCAACGGGACCTTCTTTCGTGGAACCCATAGGAATACCAAGAGGAGCAGGCAGGCATGAAAGACCATGGCGGGAAGGGCCAGGGTTTCCCCGAGGATGTTCCAGGGGCGGGGAGCCGCCTCAGGCTTCAGGCGATCGAGTTTCTCCAACGACTCCAGGCCAAACCGGCCCACTCCGCCATACCAAGTGCGGTACAGGTCGTAATCGAGACGGTCCCAGCCGATCTCCTTGAAAAGCGGTTCCGTGCGTTCGTTGAACGGCACGTTGACGAATTGAAAGAGTTTTGCGCGCAACTGGGCGTACCGCAGGGCATCCCGCCATTCGGGGTGCTTGGTATGGGCGGCCGACTGGACCAGGAGGGGGATGGCGATCGTCGCCAGGAGGACGAGGAACAACGGCCGTGGGTTGCGGTGTTTTCCCGAGATTCGACGCCATTCCAGGACGAAGAAGGGGAGGGCCGACAGAACCCCCAGTCCCAACGCGGAGGTGCGTATGAGGGATGACACGGTCAGCAACAGGACACCCAGCCATCCCGGCAGGGGATCCCGATCCCGGTCCAGGGAATCCACGATGCCCATGATTCCGACGGCGGCCGCCAGGACGGCGACGGTCGTCCATTGGGGACGGAACAGGAACAGATAGAAGAGGGAGGGAAGTAGGAGGGCCAGGAGAAGACGGTCTTGGGCGCAACGGATCCGCTGGAGCAGGACGGCCGTGGCGACCCAGAAGGAGAGCGCGCTTGTCGTCGTCAGGAGAAGGGCGTACCAAGCCGTGCCCGGCCAAAGGGCATAAAGCGTCGAGAGGGATTTGCCGAGAATGACGTTGAGATAGAGGGTCCAGGGAGAGGGTTCGCGGACGAACCCCGTCCCCCTCAGGATCAGTGCAATGAAAGCGTCATCGTTGGTGGCGTAATAGGGGGTGAGTAATGCGAAAAGCAGGATCGAAAAGACCGCGGTGCCGAGGGTGGCATGGATGCGAACACGAGAAGGTGAGTTGGACGAAGGATGGGTGCGGTTCACGGAAGGGCTTCCCGGGAAATGGTTTTGGCGGGAGGCCAGGAGGATCCTTCGCCCTGAAAGCGGGAACCCCGCCGGTCCCAGCGAACGATGCGATAGGCCAGACAACCCGGCCCCCCCAGGGGACCTATCGGTTCCACATCGATCCCGTATCGAACAAGATAGTATTTTTTAAGAAGCGGCCAGGACAGTTCGTCCCGAAAGATGTAGACGTCGGTCCGATCGACGATGTCTCGGATGGGATCCTTGACACCGAAACGTTCAAGGACCTTTCGGGCATGGGGTGTTGATTGAAAAGCCCCGACCTGGTAGATGGAAGAACCCCGTAGAATGTCGATGTTCCCGAAGGCCCTGATCCGGCAAGGTTCAAAACCGTTCACCCAATTGACGAACAAACGATGGGGGCCCAGATCCAGATCGGCCAAGTCATGGAGGAAATGTTTCTCACGCTGGAGATACAGCTGGTTTTGACGCCAACTTGTTATCAGGTGCGGTATCCAGAGGATCAGGATCCCCAGGACCGCGATCATCCTCCGACGGGATGCCGCGGGACGGCTGTTCTCGGGGGGGGCATCTGAGCTTTCATAAATGACCACGACCACCAGGAAGGCGAGGATAGGCAGGGATACCCAATGGGGTAATTTGTAGCGGAATGCCAATATCAGCATCAGGCCGAAAGCCCAAAACGTGATGACCAAAGGTCGGAACCACAGGCGGGGTTTGGCGGTGGCGAATCCCAAGAGGAGCAGGCCGAGGAGGAAAAGATTCCAGGGATAAAGGAACAATCGTAGGACGTCTCCCGCAGAGCGGGGTGTCATGACTTTTATGCGCGTGTCCAGACGATTCAGACGCTCCGAGTCGAATAGCCCGACCCCGTTGTAGGCATTCATCAGGAGAAGGTATTCCGTCAATTTCCAGCCCTCTTCCCTGAAATGGGGGATCGTCCTTTCGTCATAAGGGATCTTCTTGTACTCGATCAGGGAACCAAGCCGAAAAGTGTTTCGAAGGACATTCTTCCAGGGCGGATTCGCATCCAGGAGAATGAGATCGGATAGGAGGAGGATACCTCCCAAGAGCGCGCCGACCATCAGGCGGAGGAAGAGTTCCTTGCGGATGAGGATGGATGAACGCCAAAAAGAAATGACGAGCAGTGGTAGAACCAGGATCCACCCCAGGATGAAGGCCGTAGGACGGCACAAGGCGGCCATCACAAGGGCCAGGATGCAGGCTCCATCGGTCCAGGACCGTTGGCGACGGTTGGCGCCATGGGCAAGACCGACGATGCCGGCCAGGGTTGCGAGGAGGGTTGAGGACGTGAAATGGATCGATATCAGGAATTCGTGGAATAGCGCTGCCGTCAGGAGCCCCGCGAACCATCGGCGGTATATGCCCACTGCGCGGTCCAAGAGGACGCGCAGGAAAATCCACATCGAAAGGATCATCATCAGCAACTGGTAGACGGTGTACCAGGAAAAGTGCGGCACCGCGAGGTAGAGCGCCTTCATGATACGTCCGAGAAGAGCGTTCAGGAAAATAACCCATTCCGAGGGCGAATCCGTCAGTCCCACCCCGCGCAGGATCATCATGATGAACGTATCGTCGTTGGACATGAAAAACGGGACAAAAAAGAGCAGAAGCAGGATCACGAACGACGAAACGAACAGAATTGAGAACAGGGCATCGGAGGGGACCGGGTTCGGGCGAGCCTTCTTCGGGACCATATCCTATGCTAGCATTTTAGAGTGCGGGCTTCATCCCGAAGGTGCGAGTGATAGTCGGGGATGATCTGATGGCTCGGTTCTACGGATCAAGGCTTGCGATCCGATCTCCGTTCCTTTTACCGGGTTTAGGAACTGGAAAAAGGGCCGGGGCTCTGGCAAAATACGGTCCTGTTTGACCCCGCCGTTCCCGGAGCGAGGATTCTCGTGTCACTATCCGAAAAGGATGTCCAATACGTCGCTCGGCTGTCCCGGTTGGAACTCTCCGAGCCGGAGGTCCATCTTTACAGCCAGCAATTGTCCTCCATCCTCGGCTATATCGAACAGTTGAATACGCTCGACACCAAGGACGTGGAGCCCCTGGCGCACGTCCTCGACCTGAGGAATGTCTTTCGCGCGGACGAGGTGAAGCCGTCTCTTTCCCAGAAGGAGATCCTCGCGAACGGCCCCGAAACCGCGGCCGGACATTTCAAGGTCCCGAAGATCCAAGCATGAAGATTTCGCCACGAAGACACGAAGGCTCGAAGAAGGATTGGGGTGGGCCAAGACTTGATTTGGGATGGATGGATTTGATTTTTGGTTTCCACATCGAAGACGGACCTTCGTGTCTTCGCGTCTTCGTGGTGAGGATGTGATGGACCTTTTTTCCCTGACATTGCATGAGGTATCCGAACTTCTTCGCAAGAGGAAGGTGTCCTCGGTCGAGCTGACCCGGGACGTCCTCGCGCGTCTGGAGGCGGTCGAACCCCAAGTGCACGCCTTCGTCACGGTGACGAAAGCGGAGGCCCTTCGTGCCGCCGAGGCGGCCGACGCACGGCTTGCCCAGGGCGGGAACCTCACCCCCCTGACCGGCGTGCCCATCGCCCTGAAGGACCTCCTGGCCACTCGGGGCGTGACGACCACTTGCGGTTCGAAGATGCTCCACAACTTCAAGCCCCCCTACAATGCCACCGTGGTGGAGAAGCTGGAGGAGTCCGGGGCCGTCTCGGTGGGCAAGCTCAACATGGACGAGTTTGCCATGGGTTCCTCGACCGAGAACTCCCACTGGGGACCGACCCGTAACCCCTGGGACCTCTCCCGCATCCCGGGCGGGTCCTCCGGCGGTTCCGCCGCCGCGGTCGCGGCCGACCAGGCATTCGCCACCCTGGGATCCGACACGGGCGGGTCCATTCGTCAACCCGCCGCCTGTTGCGGTATCGTCGGCCTGAAGCCCACCTACGGTCGGGTGTCCCGCTACGGGCTGGTGGCCTTCGCCTCCTCCCTCGACCAGATCGGCCCCATGACCAAGGATGTCGAGGATTGCGCCATCCTCCTCTCCGTCATCTCGGGTCATGACGCGAAGGATTCGACCAGTGCTCCCGTCCCCGTGCCCGATTACCGGGCCGTGCTCTCGAGGGACTTGAAGGGCTTGCGCATCGGTCTCCCGAAGGAGTTTTTCATCGACGGGACCGATCCCGACGTCTCGAAAGCCGTTTCCGACGCCGTGGCGAAAATGGAATCCCTGGGTGCTTCGGTGCGGGAAGTCTCCCTCCCCCATTCTCCCTACAGTCTGGCGGTTTACTACATTCTCGCCCCTTGCGAGGCCTCCTCGAACCTGGCTCGCTACGACGGGGTGCGCTACGGTTTCCGCGTGCCCGGTGAGAACATCGTTGACATGTACTCCAAGACCCGAGCCCAGGGGTTCGGTCCGGAAGTCAAGCGTCGCATCATGCTGGGCACCTACGCGCTCTCATCGGGCTACTACGATGCCTATTACCTCAAGGCCTTGAAGGTCCGGCGCCTCATCAAGCAGGACTACGACCGAGTTTTCGAGCAGGTGGACGTACTGGCCGGCCCGACCGCACCCACGGCCGCCTTCCGAATCGGCGAGAAGACCTCCGATCCCCTCTCCATGTACCTGTCGGACGTGTTCACGATCTCGGTCAACATCGCCGGATTGCCGGGAATCTCCCTGCCCTGCGGATTCACGAGGGATGACCTGCCGGTCGGGTTGCAGTTGATCGGCAAGCCCTTCGACGAGGGTGTACTCCTGAAGGCCGCTTTCGCCTACGAGCAGGCGACGGATCACCACAAGCGGAAACCGTCCTTTCGACAGACATGACGAAAGAATACAGGGACCGCAGAGACGCGGAGACGCAGAGGTGGACAGGATGCTTTCGAAAAACACAAATAGTCTTTCTCGGCGTCTCTGCGCCTCTGCGGTGAAAGTGGGTTTTGCCTGATGGAATACGAAACGGTCATAGGCCTGGAGGTCCACGTCGAGCTCAAGACGGGCTCGAAGATCTTCTGCGGCTGCTCCACGGCCTTCGGCAGAGAGGCCAACACACAGGTCTGCCCGGTCTGTCTGGGTCTGCCCGGTACGCTTCCCACCATGAACCAAAAAGCCGTCGAGTACGCCGTCCGCATCGGCATGGCGCTCGGTTGCCGCATCTCCCCCTTCTCCAAGATGGACCGCAAGAACTACTATTACCCTGACCTTCCCAAGGCCTACCAGATCTCGCAGTACGACAAACCCCTCTGCGTGGGAGGGCGCGTCGAAATCGCCACCCCACAGGGGTCCAAGGTCATCGGGATCACCCGGGCCCACCTGGAGGAGGATGCGGGCAAGCTCGTGCATGCCGGGGGGCGCGAGGGTCGCATGGAAGGCAGCGAGTATTCTTTGGCCGACTACAACCGCGGTGGCGTTCCCCTGGTCGAGATCGTCTCGGAGCCGGATTTGAGGAGCCCCGAGGAGGCCTACCAGTACCTCGCCACCCTGAAGAACGTTCTCCTCTACATCGACGTCTCCGATTGCAACATGGAGGAGGGTTCCCTGCGGTGCGACGCGAACGTCTCGGTGCGTCCGGTGGGCCAGAAGGAGTTCGGGACCCGCGCCGAGGTCAAGAACCTCAACTCTTTCAAGTTCACGAAGCAGGCCCTCGAGTACGAGGTCAAGCGCCAGATCGCCCTTCTCGAGAAGGGCGAGAAGGTGGTGCAGGAATCGCGGCTCTTCGATCCGGGGGAGGGCAAGACGCGGCCCATGCGGTCCAAGGAGGAAGCCCACGACTACCGGTATTTCCCGGAACCGGACCTCGCCCCGATGATCCTCGACGACGCCTATCTGGACGCCGTCCGGGGCTCGTTGCCCGAACTGCCCCACGCCAAGCGCGCGCGTTTCGTCTCGCAATACGGCCTATCCGATTACGACTCGGGTGTTCTGACGGCCGAGCGAGACCTGGCCGACTGGTATGAAGATGGCGCTCAGCACACCGGGAACTTCAAGGCCTTGGCCAACTGGGTCATGGGGGACATGGCAGCGAAGATGAAGGAGGCGGGGACCGAGCTGAAGGGCCTGAAATTCGATGCCAAGCGACTGGCCGACATGATCGCCCTCGTGGACCGGGGTGCCATCAACTCCAAGCAGGCCAAGGACCTCTTCGCGGAGATGTTTGTAACCGGTAAAGCGCCGGATTTGATCGTTAAAGAGAAAGGCATGGTTCAGGTCACGGACCCGAAACTCATCGAGGATGCGGTCGCGAAGGTGATGGAAGCCCATGCGAACGTCGTTGCCGAATTCAGGGCCGGCAAGGAAGGCGTGATCGGCTTCCTGGTTGGCAAGGTCATGCAGGCCTCCCAGGGCAAGGCCAACCCCAAGCTGGTCAATGAAACGCTGCGCCGGATGTTGAAGGGATGACGCGATCGCGATAGAATGGCCGTGTTCAAAGCGACGGTTTTTATCGGCGCTGAAAACGTTCCGCGGATGCCTCCGTGGAAATAATCGAACCGGAGTTATTCCCCATGTCACAGCCCGAGAGGCGTGAAAAGCCTCGCGTGCCTTTCACCGATGCAGTGCATATCCATCGGGTCGAGCCTTCCAAGTCGGGCCATATTTTCGAGGTCGCGGGCGATCCCATCCGCGCCACGGCCCAGGATATCAACGAGAACGGTCTTTGCCTGAACATCCGTCCCCCCGTCGAGCCCCAGAGCATCCTCAAGGTGAATTTTGAGGTGAGTGAGAAGCCGGTGGACGTTTATGCGCGCGTCGTCTGGGCGGATGTGGACCGTTGCGGCCTACGTTTCATCGTGCTGGACAAGCCCGGATGCCGTGCCATCAAGGATTACATGGCCTCCCCGGGAAATTGACGCGGAATCCCGTGCCATCCTTTCGGGCGCCCTCGGGGCGCCCTTTTTTTCTTCCTGTGGTCCTATAATGGCCCTATTCCTCGGGGGGGACTCCCATGTCCGGATACATCCTCGCCATCGACGAAGGTACCACCGGCACCCGATCCTACGTCTTCGACGCACAGGGGCGCGTGCGGGGCAGTTCCTACCGCGAATTCACCCAGTTCTTCCCGCGTCCCGGATGGGTGGAGCATGACGCCCTGGAGATCTGGGAAGCCGTCCAGGCCACGACCCGCGGGGCTTTGAGGGCTGCGGGTTTGAAGGCTTCCTCCCTCGCCGCCATTGGCATCACCAACCAGAGGGAGACCACCGTGGTCTGGGATCGCGCCACGGGACGGCCCATCCATCGTGCCATCGTCTGGCAATGCCGGAGGACGGCGGAACGTTGCGAACAGCTGAAGCGCCAGGGGATGGAAGGAAGGTTCCGGGTCCGCACCGGCCTGCTTCTGGACGCCTATTTCTCGGGCACCAAGATCGAATGGCTCCTGAAGAACGTTCCCGGGGCCATGGACCGGGCTCGGCGTCGTCGCCTCGCCTTCGGCACCATCGACTCCTGGCTCCTCTGGAATCTCACCGGCGGCGCTTCCCACGCCACCGACCCGACTAACGCCTCACGAACACTCCTTTTCGATATCCGGCGCAAGAGGTGGGACCCGCAATTGTGCCGCATCCTGGGTGTGCCCTCCTCCATCCTGCCGCGGGTCCAGGAGAGTGCCAGTGATTTCGGAAAAACGAGCTCGAAAGGGTTCCTCGGTTCCGCGATCCCGGTGACCGGAATCGCCGGCGACCAGCAGGCCGCACTCTACGGGCAGGGTTGCCATGCCCCGGGGACGCTCAAGAACACCTATGGGACCGGTTGCTTCCTCCTTCTCAACCTGGGGCGGCGCTTCCTTCTCTCGAAGAATCGGCTCCTGACCACCTTGGGGTGCGATGGGGCAGGTCGGCCCGCCTATGTTCTCGAGGGAGCTGTCTTCATCGGGGGCGCCGCCATCCAGTGGGTCCGCGACGGGCTGGGTCTGCTGAAGTCCTCAGCGGAATCGGAAGGAGTCGCCCGTTCCGTGAAGGGCACGGGTGGCGTCTATCTTGTTCCGGCGTTCGTGGGCCTGGGCGCGCCGTATTGGGATGCGCGGGCGAGAGGTGCGATCCTCGGCATCACCCGCGGGACTACAAGGGCCCATGTGGTGCGCGCGGCTTTGGAGTCCCTGGCCTTCCAGACCCGGGATGTCGTCGAGGCCATGCGGAAAGACTCGGGTCATCCGGTGCGGGAGCTTCGCGTGGACGGAGGAGCCTGCCGCAACGACGTCCTCTTACAATTCCAGGCCGATCTTCTGGGTGCCCACATCGACCGGCCCCGGATGGTCGAGACCACGGCTATGGGTGCGGCCTATCTGGCGGGGCTGCAGGCTGGCTTGTTCCGGAGCGCGGAGTTCGTCCGCCGAGTTCGCCGCACGGACCGGGTTTTCAGACCCCACATGGGAAAAACGGAGAGGGAACGGCTCTGGTCGGGATGGAAGGATGCGGTTCGCAGGACTTTGACCCGATGACCGACAGCGTTTCCGCGGCCCGGGAAAAGAAAGCGGTGGCGTTGACCTCGGTCATCGCGGCGGTCGCCCTGACAGGCATGAAGGTCGTCGTCGGGATTCTGACCGGGAGTCTCGGCATTCTGGCGGAAGCCCTCCACAGCGGTCTTGATCTGGTCGCGGCCGTGGTCACTTACTTTGCCGTCCGGTTCTCTGACCGACCACCCGACGAGAAGCATCCCTACGGTCATGGCAAGATCGAGAGCGTTTCCGCCCTCTTCGAGACCTTTCTCCTCCTTGTCACTTGTGCCTGGATCATTTGGGAAGCCGTGGAGCGTCTTCTCTTCAAGTCGGTCCACGTGGATCCCTCTGTCTGGGCCTTCGCGGTGATGGGCATCTCCATCATCGTGGACATCGGGCGCAGTCGGGCCCTTCGGCGGGTGGCCTTGAAGCACGGGAGCCAGGCCCTCGAGGCGGACGCCCTCCATTTCACGACTGACATCTGGAGCAGTTCGGTGGTCATCCTGGGACTTGCCCTAGTGGCCCTCGGTAAGGGAACCACCGTCGAACCGTTTCTGCTCCACGCGGATGCCGTTGCGGCCCTGATCGTGGCTTTCATCGTGCTCGGCGTGAGCTGGCGGCTCATCCGGTCGGCCTTCGATGTCCTGATGGACCGGGCCCCGGAAGGTCTCGTCGGGGAAATCGAACGCCTGGCCTACCGGGTGCCGGGTGTGGTCGGCTGTCGACGAGTCCGTGTTCGGAACGTGGGGCCCAAGACTTTCGTGGATTTCGTTCTCGAGGTGCCCCGAAGCATGCCCCTGGAGCGTTCGCATGAGTTGGCAACGCGGGTGGAAAGGGAGATCGAGGAAGTCTTGCCGCATACCGATGTCACCCTCCACATCGAGCCCGTGGTGCAGGAGACCGAGGATTGGGCCCAGAAGGTGCAGGCGGCGGCGGGGCGCTTGGGACATTTTGTGCACGACGTGAGAGTGGGTCCCGAGCGGGGGAGGCGCGTGGTGCATTGTCACCTGGAGGTGGATCCGGGACTATCCCTGAGGGCCGCCCATGAACAGGCCGACCGGTTCGAGGAGGCTCTGCGCTCGGAATTCCCCGAGGTGGAGGAGGTCAACACCCATATCGAGAGCCGGGAGGACGGGATCTTGCCGGACGAGTGCGTGCCCCGGGATGTCCCGAGAGTCGAGGCTGCTTTGCGGGCCTCCCTGCGCGAATTAAAGGTGAAGGGTTCCTGTCACGACGTGAAGGTCTATCGCCTGGGAAATCGCCGGGTGGTGGCCTTGCATTGCGACGTGGACGGCGAACTGCCGGTCGCGGAGGCCCATGCCTTGTCCAGCCGCCTGGGGGAGTCTTTGAAGAAGAAATTCCCCGAGATCCTACGTGTGCAGATCCACCTGGAACCGAAATGAGGGGACCGGAATGCTAGCAGGTTGCTGAAAAAGTCACCATAGGGGACTTTTTCACATCATGCGCGGATCTCGCAATCGGAAGAAGCGGTATTTTTCTGCTCGACCCGCTCAACCCTTGTCTGCCCTCCGAGACCCTTAGGGTTTCAAGCATCAGGCCATGAGGGGCGGCGAAGCCGCCGCTCGAACGGCTGGCAAAATGCACAAAACACAATTTCGGCATCCTGCTAGTCGGGGCAGGAAGAGGGGGGAGTGTTTCCGGTGAGGCGCGCTTTCGACTGGCAGGCGATCCATTTCCAGTGCAGGGCGAGGTGGAACAGCACGTTGACGGCGATGGCGATGGCCAGCCAGAAATGCCAATCCTGCCATTCGTGGCGGTGGAGGCCCCAGAAGAACTTTTCCTGATCACGTCCCCGGGGTACTCCCCACCGGAGGACGGCTCCGGTGAGGGAGAGGGCCAGGAAGTTGATGAAAAGAAGGACGTCCAGCCAGAAATTGAGGGTGCTTTTGTTCACGGGGCGTCTCCGTTCATGGGTGAGACGGGGGAAGAGGCTTCCAGGTTCCGCGGTCTCAGGGGTTTGGCAGGGAATGGCGGGCCATTTCCAAATATTCCTTCACGCGCCAGAGGATCTTTCCCACTTCGTCATCCGTGACCCTCCGCACCACTTTACCCGGCACGCCCACCACCAACGAGCGGGGAGGGATGATTTTTCCCTCGGGCACGAGGGCGCCGGCCCCGATGATGCATTCATCCCCCACGGTCGCGCCCGTGAGCACGGTGGCGTGGATTCCGATGAGACAGCGATTCCCGATGACACAGCCGTGGATGCAGGCCTGATGGCCGACGACGCAGTCCTCGCCAATGACGGCCGGGATGCCGGGTTCGTTGTGGAAAACGCAGTTATCCTGGATATTGGTGCGGGCCCCGATCCGGACGGCATCGCAATCGCCCCTCAAAACGGCACCGGGCCAGACGTTGACGTCGTCGGCCAATTCAACGTGGCCGATGATCGTGGCCGCTTCGTGGGCCCTGACGTTCCTTCCCAGGTTGGGATTCTTTTCCCGGTAGGCTTGGATCATGACATCCTCCGTGGCGTAATATACACCCGGGACGGCGGGAGGAGTCGTGTTGAACTGGGCCGGGTAGTGGTAGAATGGCGGCCATGATGATCCCGATCCGTCACATCCTATCGTGGGGCGTGCTCCTGGCGGTCCTGGCCTTTCCCGTCGCCTGCCAGAGGAATTTCAGCACCCCGCGCCTGAGTCCGGTGACACCCGAGGGTGCCTGGGCCTCCCCGACCCCGACCTACACGCTGGGCCCCAATTGCCCCTATCCCGTGGCCCGGGACATCACCTTCAACCTCGATGCCGGCCCGGTGACCGGCAATACCTGCAACAGCACGAACCGGTTCATGGACCTCCCCTACGGCACGTCCGCTCCGGATGACGTCTTCCTCCTGCGGATGGACGCTCCGGCCCGGGTGACCTTCTCCTTGTGCGGCAGTTCCGCATGGGACACCTTCGTCTATCTGCGCCTCCTGTGCGACCAGTCGAGCACCACGCTCGCCCGCGACGACGACGGCTGTGGAGCACTCCGGTCGAGACTCACGGCTGACCTGCCGATCGGCGAGTATTATTTCATCCTGGACGGTTACAGCCTCGCCACGGAATGCGGGCCCTATTCCTTCACCGTTCAGCGTGAACCCACATTCACTCCGACGCCCGTCCCGACATCGACGCCGACGCCCACCCCCACTCCCACGTGAAGCCGGGCTCATCCGTGGCGGTCGGCAGGGACCGGACCGTCCTGGTCCTGGCCCTTCTCCTCCATTTCTTCGCCTCCACCATGCCGGGGCCATCCTGGATCCGCGGCTTGGCGGCCCTGGCGGGCATCCTTCTGATCCTCTTCGCGGTGCGTCGCATGGGAACCCGGCCGAGCCAGGAAGGTCCCCCGGTTCCCTGGGTTTTCGTTGCTTTTGTCGGAACGGCCGGGTTCCTGTCCCGCTTCATCCATCTGACGGACTTCTCCTTCTGGCCGCTTTATGACGAGGGGATCAGCGCCCTCTACGCCATGGACAACCAGGCGGGTTGGGACGGAAGGCTTACTTACTATTTCTCCGCCCTGCCTCCCCTCTATATCTGGATGCAAGCGATCTCCTTCAAGCTCTTGGGCATCGGGAAGGGTTCGCTCTGGGTCTTGCCGGCGATCCTGGCCGCCGCCTCGTGGTTGGTCCTGTGGTTTGCGGCGGGGAGGGTGTTTTCACGCGGGGAATCCTTCAGGGTCATGGTCCTCTTGGCGTTCGGATATTCCATGCTCCTGCCGGGACGGCTTGCCCATCCCTACGGTTCACTCATGGCTTGGCAATGCATCGGCATTTTCGGGGTCGCTTTTTTCGTCACGAGCGGACTTTACCATCGGCCGGGGTGGATGTTTCTCGGCGGTCTCTATATCGGACTGGGATCCTTGACCTTCTTCACGTGGTTCTGGATCGCGCCGGTGCTTTTGGGGTTGACCCTGTTCCTCTTCCGGTGGGAGATCCTCGCGCGTCGTGATCGCCCGGCTTTCGCGAGTTTTCTGATGGGGATGGTCCTCGGCGCCCTTCCTTCGATCCCGCGGCTCCTTGATGGCGCCTATGGAGGTCATGCTTTGACTCTCTTTCGGGACCTCTTCGATCCGGTCCTCTTGCCGGAACGTTTGTGGCATTTCACGGCCCTTTTCTGGACCTCCATGGATTCGTTCCGCTATGGGCCCTTCTGGGGAGGACTGTTCAACCCGATCGAGACGACCCTTTTCTTCATGGGCGTAGCGGCGGTGTTGTTTCAGGAGCGAAACCGGGGATGGCACTTTGTCCTCTACGCATGGGTTCTGCTCCTCCTGCCCGTTCTTGCGACCTGGCCGGCCAACGGGACGCGACTGATCCATCTTGTGCCCTTCACCTATCTACTCATCCTCCGGGGCAGCCGGCAGATCCCGATGGGGAAAAAGGGCAGCGGCGAGGTCCTGGCGGGGCTCCTGATCCTTTCCTCGATGCTGAACCTTTACCATTTCTGGGGTCCGGCCCGTCGCTGGAGCACCCAACCGGTTCTGGGAGAACACCAGCGGATGGTCGAGCATTCCCGGGCCTACGATCTTTGCGCCCGAAAGGCGGAGGTGGAGGGTTCCCTCTATCTTTTCACGAGGTTGAACGCGGCTCATTTCAATTACCAATCCTTGAATCCGGCCTTGTATGTGCTCACATCCCCCTTCAACGGGTTGACCGGTCCCAAGCATTCCACCGCACCCCGTTGGGCGGCCGTCCTGACGAACGACCATCATCGGGCCTATCTTTCGAGGCGTTTCAGGAACGCTGAATGGCACGAGCTCTCCGATACCCTCGATTATTTCACCAGCACCTATTGCCTGGGTTTCATCCCCGTGTCGAGCCTGGAGCCCGGGACCTTGCAGGCGTGGATCGACGCGGAGAACGCCCTTCAGTCGCAATACCGGTCCTTCCTGGAGGATCGGGACCTGGAACGGGCGCCGGAAAGGGCCAAGCGACGCTTCATCAGCGAATTGGATGAGCGGGTTTCCCCCATCGGGAAGGACCCCTTCCTTCGAACGCTTTATCTGGAAGGACGCTTCGGGATGGGGATCGGGGTCCTGGACGAGAGTGGGCTCGCGGGAATTCTGGCCGAATCCCGCCGTGGAGAGTACCGTTCGCCCTTTCTCCTGGTCGCCGAGGGGATCTGGATGGTCCGTTCGGGTCGCGGGAGGGAAGCGGAACCGATGTTCGATGAGGCGGTGCGGGCCTATCCGCCGGCCCGTCGGTACATCGATCAGGAGTTGGACCGTTGAAACGGGGCCGGCAGGGCAGGCGAACGCTTCGGCGAACGGAAGAAGGTGCGGCGCTTTCCCCGACACCCCTGGTTCTTTCGGGGAGCCTGGCGTTGGGCGGATGGGGATTCCTGCTCGTTCTTCTTTCGGCCCTGTCCCTTCCAGGTCCGCTTCTCGCGACCGGTTGGCATCTTCCGCTCCCTCCCGGGGTCTCCCTGGCGATGGCGATCACGGGTATCCTCCTCCTGTTCCTCTTCTTCAAACGCCTGCCGGAACCATGGGTTCCGGCGCCCGATCTTTCTCCTCTCCAGGCGAGGGTTGGGTTGTTCGTCATCATCGCGGTGGCAGCATTCCTGCGACTGGCCGATTTCCTCGAGCCTCCATCCATGTACTGGACGGACCACTCGATTACGAGCATCGACGGGCGAGCCATCCTGGATTTCAATCAGCACTTCCTTCTGTTTCCCGTGGGCCAGCGTCCGCCGATCTACCAGTACTTCGTGTCCCTTGTCTTCCTCCTTCTTCCTGGAGTCAAGACGTTCGCAGCGCAGAATATCGCTTTCGCCCTGATGGACCTCATCGGACTCGGGGTCTTCTATCTTTTGGGCAAGGAGGTCGGAGGGCGTCGAGCAGGGATTCTTCTGGTCGCGTGGGGTGCCGTCTCCAAGCCCCTATTGGTGCTTTGCATGATTCAGATGCCCTGTTTGACCGGCCATATCGCGCTTGCGGCGGCCCTCCTGTTCACCTTCCGGGTTCTGAATAAACCGGATGCGAGGCATTTCGCTCTCTGGGGGATCGTCCTGGCGTTGGGCGCCTATGGCTACCAATCCCATCGTCCTTACCTGGCGTTCCTGCCCCTTGTCCTGCTGGCGGGTTTATGGTTCCAAAAGGACGGGGTAACGATGCGAACCCTTGAAAAGGTCCTTGCGGTAATGACCCTGTTGGTTTGGCTCTTCTTTTTTCTGCAGTTCAACCGGTTCCTGCCCGGGTCCGGACGAGGATCGCTGGCCGGCATGGTAGCGATGACGGGATTTTTCTATTTCATGGCAAGGATCGCCATCCCTCCGGATGGGAAGGTGGGTGCGTTGACCCGATGGATGGGCGCAATGTTCCTCGCCGGGGTTCTGATGTTCCCAATCGTGTCGGATCCACGTTTCCCGCTTCATGTGAACGAGGTTTCGATTCTGCACCAGGGGGGTGCCTTGCGGTTGGATGGCCAGGTTATGCACACCTTGTGGATTCAATTCGGCAACACCCTCTCCACGCTATTTCTCTCAGGTTGGGACCATCCTTATGTTTCCTATCCCGGCGAGACCTTCTTCGAGTTCGCGTCCTTGCCCCTGATCGTCGCCGGTCTAGTTTTCCTGGCGGCCAGGCCGGATCGAACGAAGATAATCCTTCTCGTCTGTGCCGTGGTGGGGCTGTCGCCTCATGTGCTTTCGGGCGATCCCCATTCCGGCAAGCTTCAGGGCGTGGTGGCGCCTTTGTCGGTCCTGGGGGTTCTGGCCGTCGAGAAGGTCTTGGGCATCCTGCGGGATCCGAAGGGCCGTCTTCGCACGTTCGCTTGGGTCCTTTTGGCGCTCTATGGGGTCGGGGCGGGGACCGTGATGTTTCATCGGTTCTACGTCTTTTTGCCCACCCGATTGACGCCGGACAGGACCCTCTATGAGCTTGCGAAAGCCGATCGCGACGCCGGGCGGAAGGTTTTCATCTACGGAACGACCCGATTCCACAATCAGGCCTATGCGGCGGGGATTCTCTGCCAGGGGATGGATGTGGATTTCCTGAGGCACGAGTACCGGAGGATCTGGCTGACGGAGGGAATCGCGGTGCCCGACGTGGCGGTCTATCTGCAGGGTCAGGATGTCGAAGCCATCCAACAGCTCAAGGAGGAGTATGCCGGAGCCACGTGGGAGGGGCATCGCAACAGCCTTCAGGACGATCCGGCGGAACCGCCGGTCATCATGCGAGTCCTCATCCCGGCGGGTCTCATCCCCCGGTCGGGGGCGGATCGTACCCAGGATCCCTGGATCTCGGTCCGATACGCGCCACCTTCCCACTGGAAACGGAAGGTCTATATCGCCGGGGCCGGGATGGACGAGGGGTTCATCTACCATGAAGACCGGGCCGTGCGACTGGGCGAGGGGTTCTCGGTGGACGTCAGCGGTTTGACCGCGCGCTTCGACGGGACCCTGTACGTGCCCCGGAGCGGAGAATACCGGTTCGACTACGAATCCGCGAACTATGTCCTTCTGGATGTGGACGGGAAGAAACGGATCGATGAGCGTCCCCGCAGGGGGCGGGTCGCGAAGGGAAGCGTGACCCTGAACCTGGAACAGGGGGAGTACCCGGTACGGTTGAGGACGTTCTTCTGGAACGGGGCGGAAATCCCGAAGCTACTGGTAACCGGTCCGGATGGCATCGCAAAGGACTTATGACGCGTCATGAAGGGATGAGGGGGTCAACGGCCTATCAGGATTCCGTACAACTGCCTGCCGAAAAGCGACAAGAGGACCAGCAAACCGCCCGTCAGGAAGATCAGGATGGTATTGCCCATCGTCGAGAAGAAGGTTTCCGCGGCGCGGCGTTTCTCCAGGACGGGCGAAAGCGGTTTGCGTTTTGGAGAAGGTGGCATGGGGGTATTTTAACGGGGCGTGGTCTGTAGCGAGCCATATGGTTCTTGGGTGGAAACTTTCAAATTAGAAAAATAAACACGACAATACATACGATTTTTGGCAATTTAAGCAGCCAAGTAATTATTTCGACAAAATATAATACATAACAACAATAATATTAAATCTTATCCAAATAAGGCTTTCATGTTGACCGCCTGTAAAAGACAGCTATCATACTGCCCAAGTGGCAAAAAGTGGAAAAGTGTGGGAAGTGGCAAATATCAGCTTGCCCGATTGGCCACGTCCCTAGAACGCAACAAGGATCATAGCACTTGTTCCGAGGGGAATACCACAACCACCTGGACGACAAGGGACGCGTCAGCGTTCCTGCCCGCTTTCGCGAGCAGATTGCGGCGCAACACGAGTTGCCCCTCGTGGTGACTCGGGGCCTCGACAAATGTCTTTCCGTCTATCCGATGGACACCTGGCGACGCATCGAGGAGAAGCTCGCCACTTTCGATTCCCTCAACAAGGATGTCCGCCGTTTCCAGCACGAGATCATGAAGGAGACCAGCGAGTGCGAGCCCGACAAGCTGGGCCGCATCGTGCTCTCGCCCGTCCTGCGCGCGGCCGCCGGTATCACCCGCGACGTTGTGGTCGTCGGCGTCCTCAATCGGATCGAGATCTGGGACAAGGACGAGTACGCGAAGTACCACGCCCAGGACGACTATTCTCTCGAGAGCCTGGCACAGAAACTCTCCGACCTGAAGCTGATCGAGGGATTGCCCCTGTGATCGGCCGCTCGGCGAGGGAACGCGCGCAGTGGAGGGCGGTGCTCTCGTCGCGCGGAAGGAAAGCCGCGAATGAAGGCCTGGAAGGGAAATGGCAGCGCATTTTCCGTCCTTGGCAGGCCGATCCGCTGCTGGGTTTCGCCCGGGAGGAAGAGGACCTGGTCCAGGTCCCCGTCGCCCGGCGCAAGTTGGCGTCCGTCTAGGAGGGCCCGATGGCAACTCTCGCAACACCTACCACACCTACCGTCGCCGTTCTACGCCTACAAGGGGAGTTGGGGCCCTCCGAGATGGATTCCTTGACCCGTCTCTTGACGGACATGCTGGTGGAAGGACGCCATCAGGTGGTCCTGAACCTCAAGCAGGTCACGCACGTGTCCCTGGGCGGCATCGCGAAGCTGGCCCAGCGCAACCAGCGGTTCGGCTCCCTCGGGGGCGAGATCAAGCTGGTGGGCCTGACGCCCTACGTCGCCAACCTCTTCACTCTCGTGGGCGCTTTCTCGCAGTTCGACACGAGTTCGAGTGAGGAGGAAGCCATCGCCCGTTTCGAAGGATGACGAACCCCGGGAGGCCAGGGAACACGTTCCCGTCCTCCTGGAGGCTACGCTTCACTGGCTCGCCCTGAACGAGGATTCCGTGGTACTGGACGCCACGATCGGTTGGGGCGGCCATTCGCGGGAGATCCTGAAGAGGATCCGACGCGGCCGGTTGATCGGTCTGGACCGGGATGACGACGCTCTCCGCCACACCCACGCGATCCTCGGGGATGACCCGAGGGTCCAACTCCGCAAACTCAACTACGCCTACCTTCCCGAAACCGTGAAGGCCCTGGAACCCGAGGGGATCGACGCGATCCTCATGGACATCGGGGTCTCCTCGCCGCAACTCGACCGGCCCGAGAGGGGTTTCACCTTCCAGCACGACGCGCCCCTCGACATGCGGATGGACCGCACGCAGGCTCTCACCGCGAGGGAGGTCGTCAACGGCTATCCCGAGGAGGGGCTCGCGCGGATCCTCTCGCTCTATGGGGACGAACCGAAGGCGGCCCGCTTGGCCCGGATGCTGGTGACGCAAAGGGAGACGCGGCCCTTCGAGACCACGGGACAGCTGGCGGAGGTAGCGAGAAGGCTGTACCGGCCGGGAGCCGGACACGCGCCCTCCCGGCGGGACCCGGCGACGAGGCTCTTCCAGGCCATCCGCATCGAGGTGAACGACGAGATCGGGTCGCTCCGGGCTGGACTGGCCGGATCTTTGGAGGTCCTGAGGCCCGGAGGAAGGCTGGTGGTCATCAGCTTCCACAGCGCGGAGGATCGGGAGGTCAAGACGTTCATGCGGACGGAGGCCAAGGATTGCCTCTGTCCGCCCAAGGCGCCGGCCTGCGTCTGCGGTCACAGGGCGCAACTGAAGGAGATGACGAGAAAACCGGTGGAAGCGGGGGAAGACGAGAAGCGGGCGAACCCCCGGAGCCGGAGCGCCAAGCTTCGCGCTGCGGAACGACTTTGACCGCGAAGGCGGGAAGGACACGAGATTTTATGAGGAACATTGGGGAGATGGGATGCAACCGAGGGTCGTGGTGAAGACAACCGAGGCGATGGGGTCCCTGATCCAGAACGGCATGTTCTGGCGGGGCAACCTCGCGCGCGCCGTGCGCCGCCGCGATTTCAAGGGGACGGCGTGGGGGCTGGTCCTTCTTTCCGTCTTCTTCCTCTTCTACGTTTGGCAGCACACCCAGGTCGTGAAATTCGGGTATGAGGTGGAATCGCTCCGCAAGGAACGCCAGGATCTCATGAACGAGTACTACTTCCTCAAGTACCGACTGAACGACGTGAAGAGCCTCTCGCGCGTGGAACGCACCGCGCGCGAGGAGCTCGGCATGATCACGCCCCGGACCGACCAGGTGGTGATCCTGGGCGAGTCGGATCCGGGACCCTCCCGCCTAGTGGGGGCGTGGTTCGCGCTCATGCGTGGGATGGAGGGCCGATGAGCGCGCCCCGGGGTCCCTTCACGGGCCGACTGAGGCTCCTCGCCATCCTGGCGGCTGTCGCTTCCACAGTCGTGACAGCGCGCCTGCTGTACCTGCAGGTGCTCAAGTATCCCGATTACCGGAGCATGGCGCGCCATCAGCAGCTCATCCCGCAGGAATTGAGCGCCAAGCGCGGCAAGATCACGGATCGGAACGGGGAACTGCTGGCCGTGAACCTGGAGCTCTTCAACGTCTTCGCCCATCCCCGGCGCATGAAGGACAAGGCGGGGGCCGCTCGTGTCCTGTCGAACGCGTTGGGCAAGCCCTATCCGGAGGTGGCCGCTCGGCTTGCCACCAACCGTTCCTTCGTCTGGCTGGCGCGACAGGTCCCCTTCGAGCGGACCCGGCGGGTGGAGGCCCTGAGGCTTGCAGGGGTGGAAGCGTACCGGGAACAACGGCGGCTCTATCCCGACCACGCCATGGCGGCCCACGTGCTGGGTTTCGCGGGCATCGACAACCAGGGACTCGAGGGGATCGAGAAGCGCTACGACTCCTGGCTGGCCGGACAAAAGGGATTCCAGGTGGCCGAGCGGGACGGCCTCGGCAAACCGGTGCTGAGGACCTCGCGCAAGCGGGCCGTGGACGGCTTGAACGTCGTGACCACGCTGGATCGCACCATCCAGCACGTGGCGCAGGTGGAACTGGAAAAGGCGTTCGTCAAGTACCGCTGCCAGTCGGCCTCGATCATCGTCATGGATCCGAAGACCGGGGAGATCCTGGCCATGGCGAACTTCCCCGATTACGACCCCAACCGCTTCAAGGACGTGCCCCGGGAGCGTTGGCGCAATCGTTGCGTGGACCATGTTTTCGAGCCCGGCTCCACGTTCAAGCTGGTGACGGCCGCCGCGGCCCTTGAGGAGGGTGTCGTTTCCGAGGACGACCGCATCTTCTGCGAGAACGGCAGGTTCGTCACGAAGTACGGACGCGTCATCACGGATCACGAGAAGAAGGGATGGCTCACCTTCCGGGAAGTGTTCGGGTATTCCTCCAACGTCGGTTTCACCAAGGTGGGCATGCAACTTGGCGCCGAGAACCTCTACAAGTACGCCAAGCGGTTCGGCTTCGGCGACAAGACCGGCATCGACCTGCCGGCCGAGGAGTCGGGCCTCATCCGGCCTCCCAAGCAGTGGAGCGGCCTTTCCATCTCCTCCATCCCCTACGGTTACGAGGTGTCGTCCACGCCCCTGCAGGTCCTGTGCGCCTACGCGGCCGTGGCCAACCAGGGCGTCATGATGAGGCCGTTCCTGGTGCGGCAGTTGGAATCGAACGACGGACACGTCGTGAAGGTTTTCGAGCCCGAGCCGGTGAAACGATGCTGCTCGGCACGCACGGCGAAGCGACTCACCGAGATGATGAAGTGGGCCGTCCGCGAGGGAACGGGCGTGGCGGTGAACCTTCCCAGTTATGACGTGGCCGGGAAAACCGGGACGGCCCACCGCATCGTGAACGGACGTTATTCCCGGTACAACTATGTCTCCTCCTTCGTCGGTTTCGTTCCCGCGGACGACCCGAAATACGCCATCTACGTATCCCTCGACGATCCGCGCGGATTGTACTGGGGTGGTTACACGGCCGGCCCGGTCTTCAAGGAGGTGGCCAAGAGGGTTTGCGCCTACGCCCTGGTGCCGCCCAAGGAGGGAGGGGCGGCGGAAAGAGCCGACACCACGCGGGTCGTGCCGTCCTTTGTGGGGCTCACGCAGGAGCAGTGCCGCCGATTGGCGAGGCGGGCGGACATCCGGCTCAAGTTCGAAGGGCGGGGCCCACGGGCCGTGCGTCAATCACAGCCGCAAGGTTTCCGGCTGTCCCCGGAGGGACGGTCGTTCCGCATGACGATCATGCTCGGGGATCCGGCGGCGCCCGAAGGCGGCATCGGCCGGATGCCGGATTTGAGGGGCAAAACCAAGAGACAAGCCTTGGCACTCCTCGCCCCTCTGGGGGTCAAGGTGAGTTTCACGGGTCGGGGACTCGTGAAGGCGCAGTTTCCGCCCGCTGGTACCCAGGTGTCCTCGGGCCTTGATTGCCGCCTCGACTGCGACGTGCCGGCTTCCACCCGGCGTCTTCCGGGGCCGGGGGGTGAATCGTGAGACTTTCCCGGATGGCCCGGATCACGCGGGGCAGAATCGTCGGAGTCGACAGGGAAGTGCGGGGATTGGCGGAGGATTCGCGCCATGTGAAAAGGGGCGATCTCTTCTTTTGCGTCCGCGGGACTCGGCAGGACGGGACGCGGTTCGCGGTGCAGGCGTTGAAAAAGGGGGCGGCGGCCCTGGCGGTCGAGGGACGACCCCTTCCGGGGTGTCACGTGCCGCAATTGGTGGTCCGCGACATGAGAAGAGCCTTGGCCCAAGTGGCGCATGCTTTCTATGGCGATCCTTCCAGGCGGTTGCGGGTCGTGGGCGTCACCGGAACGAAGGGCAAGACGACCGTCACCTACCTATTGCGCTCCATCCTGAAGGCCGCCGGGGAGAAGGCCGGTTTGATGGGCACCATCGCCTACGAGACGGGGCGGAGGGTCCACGAGGCCCCCAATACGACCCCTTCGGCCCTCGCGGTGGCGCGTCTCATGGCCGAGATGAGGGACGCCGGTTGCGGTTGGTGCGTGATGGAAGTGTCCTCCCACGCGCTTGACATGGAGCGCGTCACGGGCGTGCGATTCTCGGGGGCGGTTTTCACGAACCTGGGGCGGGACCACATGGACTACCACCGGACTTTCGGCGCCTATTTCGCGGCCAAGAGGCGCCTGTTCACGGATTTCCCCTTCGTTCGCGCCCGAGTCGTGAACGGGGATGATCCCTACGGTCGCCGGCTGTTGAAAGCCTTGGGACGCCGGGCGGCTTCGTTCGGCATCGAGCGTCCCGCGAAGTACCGGGCCTCCGGCATCTGGGTGGCGCCCCACGGATTGCGGTTCAGGATGGCCGGCCATGAATTCGCCGCCCCCATGACCGGCCTGTTCAACGTTTCGAACGCCCTGGCGGCTCTGGCGGTCCTGCGGGAATTGGGCCTTCCCTGGAAATCCCTGAAGAGGGGTCTGGCGCAGGCCCAGGCGGTGCCAGGCCGTTTCGAAACGGTGAAGGGGGGGCGGGGGATCACGGTGATTGTCGACTATGCGCATGCACCCAATGCCTTGGAGGAAGCCCTGAAGACGGCGCGCGAACTCGCCGGTGAATCGAGGCTTATCTCGGTGTTCGGCTGCGGTGGCGATCGAGATCGCACGAAGCGCCCGTTGATGGGGGAACTCTCGGCGCGTCTTGCGGACCTCACGGTGTTGACGAGCGACAACCCCCGAACCGAGGATCCGCGGGCGATCCTCCGGGAGATCGCGCGCGGCATTCCGTCGTCGGCTTTGAAGGGCGCGGGCCGAAAGGTTCTGGTCGAGCCGGATCGACGTCGCGCCATCCGGTGGGCCCTGCGGGAGGCGAGGACGGGTGATGCGGTGCTCATCGCCGGCAAGGGGCATGAGACGTACCAGATCGCTAGGGGCAAGAAGACGCATTTCGATGATCGCGAGGAAGCCCGGATGGCACTGAAGGCGATGAAACGGCCATGACCTCAGAGGTCACAGGGAACGCAGGGAAAGGCGGAAGATTGGTTAGGTATAGAAACAAATCGATTCACTGTGAACACTGCGCTCTCTGCGGTGGGAGAGGTTTTTCGTGCTGCCCTGGAGCGTGAGCGAGGCCGCCGCCCTTGCGGGGGGGCGCGTGGAAGGCGACGGAACACTTGTCGTGAAGGGCGTCTCGATCGACACGAGGACTCTGAAAGCGGGCGATCTCTACTTGGCCATCCGGGGACGTCGTTTCGACGGCCATTCTTTCGTGAAGGAGGCCGTCCGCCGGGGGGCCGTCGCGGTGATGGTGAGGAGGCGGATCCCTGGTTTGCGCGTGCCTCAAGTGGTGGTTCGCGACACGGACCGTGCGCTCGGCGACCTGGGAAGGGCGCAGCGCCTCCAATGGGGCGGGCCCCTGGTGGCGGTGACCGGCAGTGCCGGGAAGACCACCGTGAAGGACATGATCGCCCATCTTCTCGGCGGAGAGCCGAGGGTGTTGAAGACCCGGGGCAACCTGAACAACCAGTACGGTTTACCGCTGACCCTGTTGAAACTGGAAAAGAGGCATCGGGCCGCCGTGGTGGAACTGGGCATCAACCATCCCGGCGAGATGGGATGGCTCACCGGGGTGGCCCGGCCGGACGTGGCGGTCGTGACGAACATCGGTCTCTCGCACATCGGGAATTTCGGGAGTCGCAGGTCCCTCGCGAAGGAGAAGTTCGCGATCGCGAAGGACCTCAGGGCGAAAGGGGTGCTGATCGTGAGCATGGAAGACGTCGAGAAGGTCCCTTCGGGAACGGGAAGGGGCGTGAGGAAGGTCACCTTCGGGATCGGGAAGGGCGGCGTAAAGGCCTCCAGCATCGCGCCGGAGGGCGAGCGGACGCGTTTCACCGTGACCGCCCAGGGCGAGTCGGTCGAGACGTGGGTCCCGCTCCCCGGAACCCACAACGTGAAGAACGCCGCGGCCGCCTTGGCGGCCGCGGCCGCCCTGGACGGGGACGTGAAGACGTTCGCGATGAGGATGAGGTCCTTCCGTCCGGATGCCCCGATGCGGCTTGAGATGGTCCGCCGTGGAAACGTCCTCTTCGTCAACGACGCCTACAACGCGTCCCCGACGTCCCTGCCGGCCGCCCTCGAGGCGTTCCGGCAGATCCGGGTCCCGGGACGCAAGTGCGCGGTCCTGGGCGACATGCTGGAGCTGGGATTCTTCTCGAACCGTGCGCACGAGGAGGCCCTGAGGAGCCTGCTCGACGAGGAGCTGGACCTCTGGGTGCTGGTCGGCCCCCGGATGGGGCAGGCGTTCCGCAAGGCGGTCCCTCGGGAATGGGTGGAGAGCGTGGATTCGCGCCGCGCCTTTCATTTCCGTGACGCGGCACTGGCCATCCCCCTTCTGAAGGAAAGACTCGGGGTTGGGGATGCGGTGCTCCTGAAGGCATCGCGGGGCATGCGGCTCGAACGGATCCAGGAGGCTTTCTAGGAATGCTCTACCACCTTTTCTACCCCTTGGCCGAGCGCTTCATCGGTTTCAACGTCTTTCGCTACATCACTTTCCGGAGCGTGGGCGCCGCCGTCACGGCGTTTCTCATTTGCCTCATCCTGGGACCCTGGGTCATCCGGAAACTGCGCGCCCTGCAGTTGGGCGAGAAAATCCGCGAGGACGGGCCCCGGCACCATTCGGTCAAGGCCGGAACGCCCAGCATGGGAGGGTTGCTCATCCTCCTCTCCATCCTCGCGTCGACACTGCTTTGGGTCCGATGGGACTCGAAACTCTTCTGGGTGGCGGTCTTCTCGACCCTCTGGTTCGGGGGGATGGGTTTCGTGGACGATTACATGAAATTGCTCGGCATCGGCAAGGGAAGGGGGCTTCCGGCCATTTACAAATTGGGCCTGCAGATCCTGGGCGCCATCCTTATCGTCGGGGCTTACCTTTCCGCCCTGCCTGAGGATTTCCCCTATCGGATGTCCGCTTCTTTCCCCTTCATCAAGATCCCGGTGATGCTGGACCTTTTGTATCCCTTCTTCGCGGTTCTGGTCATCGTGGGAGCCTCGAATGCCGTGAACCTTACGGATGGTCTCGATGGCCTGGCCATCGGATGTACAGCCTTCACCTGCATGGCCTTCGCCATCATCTCGTACCTCGCGGGTAACGTGAAGTTCAGCGAATACCTCATGATCATCAACGTGCCCGGTTCGGGGGAATTGACCGTCTTCAGCATGGCCATGCTGGGGGCCTGTCTCGGTTTCCTTTGGTTCAACGCCCATCCAGCCCAGGTCTTCATGGGAGACACGGGGTCCCTGGCCCTCGGCGGCCTGCTTGGCGCGATTGCCGTGATGGTCAAGCAGGAGGTTCTCCTCGTAATCGTGGGCGGCATCTTCGTGGCCGAGGCGTTGTCCGTTATCCTCCAGGTCGCCTCCTTCAAGGTGAGCGGGAAGCGCATTTTCCGCATGGCACCCCTGCACCATCACTTCGAGCTGCTGGGAGTGCCGGAATCCAAGCTCATCATCAGGTTCTGGATCGTGGCCATTGTCCTGATGCTGATGACGCTCGTGACCCTGAAACTGCGTTGACCTCCTGACCGCAGGGAACGCAGAGGACGCAGGGAACAAAGGTTCGTTGGAAGGGATTCTGGATCGATAAAGGAATCGCTCTTTGCGATCCCGGCGAACTCTGCGGTGAAAGGTTTTTCGGAAAATGTACTACGTGCATGACAAGCGGGTTGCGGTGGTGGGTCTGGGGCGGTCCGGAGCGGCCGCGGCCCGGCTCCTGTCCGTCCGCGGTGCCCAGGTGGTGGTGACCGACGACAAGCCGGCCGATCGGGTCGGGGGTTTCCTCCAAGCCGCAAAAGCGCTTCCGGGCGTGCAACTCGCACTTGGCGGAATCTCGGCGGAAGCGGTACTCAATGCCGATCTCGTCGTGGTGTCTCCGGGCGTGCCCATCGACCATGACCTGTTGCGCCAGGCCCGGGAGAAAGGCGTGAAGGTGATCGGTGAGATGGAGCTGGCCTTCGGGTATTGTCCGGCGCCGATCGTGGCCATTACCGGCACGAACGGAAAAACCACGACGACCACCTGGCTGGCGCGGATGCTGGAGGATGCGGGGTTCCGGGCCGTGGCCTGCGGCAACATCGGGCGGGCTTTCTCCGAGGCCGTCTTCGATCTAGCTCGGGAGGATTGGGCTGTGCTGGAGGTCTCCAGCTTCCAATTGGAGGCCGTTCGGGAGTTCAAACCGAAGCTGGCGGCCGTGCTCAACGTGACGCCGGACCATCTGGATCGACATGGTTCCATGCAGGCGTATGCCGAGATGAAGGCTCGTGTCTTTGCGAACCAGGATGCGGAAGACGCCGTGGTCCTGAACGCCTCTGACAAGTTCACTCCGGCCTTGTCCGGGATGGCGAGAGCGAGGAAGTACCTTTTCGGCTTCCCGAAGGAAGGCCGCGTGAACGGGACACCCGGATGTTTCATAGCCGGTGACGCGCTGGAACTCATGGGTGCGAGGCTGATCCCTCTCTCTGAGATCGGCATCCCCGGGCCGCACAACCAGGAGAACGCCGCAGCGGCCGCCCTCTTGGCGCATTTGTGCGGCGTGCCGTCCGCCTCGATCGCGACCACGTTGAATGCCTTCCGGGGCGTCGAGCATCGGATCGAGTTCTGCGGAGAAGCCGGGGGTGTCCGGTTCGTGAACGACTCGAAGGGGACGAACGTGGATTCCGTGGAAAAGGCGCTTCAAAGCTTCCCGGCTCCGATCGTTCTCATCCTGGGCGGGCGCGACAAGAAGGGCGACTTCACGCGCCTTTTGCCCCTGATCCGCGAGCGCGTCTCCCGGGTGATGGCCATCGGGGAAGCGCGCCCCCAGATCGTCGAACAGCTGGCCTCGGAGGTCCCGGTGGTTGAGGCGGCAACGCTCGAGGAAGCGGTGGCCGGTGCTTTCGCGGCCGCACAGCCCCGGGGCACCGTTCTGTTGTCACCGGGATGCGCCAGTTTCGACATGTTCCGTGATTACGAGGATCGCGGCCGCCGTTTCAAGGCCATCGTGACCGAATTGATCCGAAAGAAGGAGGCCGCCCGTCCGGGCTGACCCGCAGCAAAGTTCCCGCGTTCGGATTCTGAGAACCACGCTTCCGACGCCTTTCGACACCCGCGACACCCACCTCGGGATCCGAACGGGGGAACCCCAGCAGGAGCAAAAAGGATAAACCGGCGCCCCTGAAGAACGGGGCCGGACCGAGGAGAGGATCGGGATGCATCGAGCCAGGCACAATTCATTGCCGTCGCCGGACTTCACCCTTTTTTTGGTGACGGTTCTGCTCGTCCTGGGCGGCCTGGTCATGGTGTATTCGGCATCGGCTATCCTGGCTCACGAGCGGTACGGCCAGTCCTACCATTTCTTCATGCGACAGTCCCTGTGGCTTCTACTCGGCGCGATTGCCGCGACGACGGCCTCGCGGGTGGACCTGGCGCGATGGAGGCCCTACGCCCTCCCGATCCTGATCATCGCCTTGGCCCTCATGGCCCTGGTCATGGCCCCGGGCATCGGGCGTGCCGTGAGAGGGGCGCAACGCTGGATCCGTCTGGGACCACTTTCCTTCCAGCCTTCCGAGGCCTTCAAGCTGGCCATCCTCTTCTTCCTGGCCGATTCCTTGGCCCGTCGCAAGGATCTGTTGACCGGTCTGGGCGCCTACCGGGCCTATCTCATCGTTTGGGGCATCGGGATGGCACTGCTCATCAAACAGCACGATTTCGGGACGCTCATCCTCGTCAGCGTTTTGACGGTCATGATGCTCTTCCTGTCGGGGATGCGGTGGAAGCACATCCTGACCCTGGCTGCGTTCCTGCTTCCCGTCTTCGTGTACCTCGTCCAGTCGGCCAGCTATCGGATGAAACGGATCACGGCGTTCATGAATCCCTGGGACGATCCCCAGGGATCGGGATTCCAACTCATCCAGAGCCTGATCGCAGTAGGGTCCGGGGGGCCCCTGGGGGTGGGCCTCTCGAACAGCACGCAGAAGCTTTTCTACCTTCCCGACCCGCACACGGATTTCATTTTCTCCATCATCGGCGAGGAACTGGGTCTCTGGGGGA